>JANWKK010000199.1 GCA_025451425.1 Gemmatimonadaceae bacterium | reverse complement strand
TGGCAGTTGTGGGGTCCGCGTTTGTTCGTGCTAGTACGTGCTCACGCTTGCCACGTTAGGCAGCCACGGAGACTCTCTTCCGTCAGATACAGATTCCCAGCACGCAGATCAACGGCTTCTGCGTAACGTTGAATTGCGCGCTCTGCGACCCGGCGACGCCTGATCCGCTGACCGTGAGCGTGTATCCGTTGCCTGCCCGGTCGATCTTGAGATCCGAGAATGTGGCGACGCCGTTCGCAGCCGTAACGGACTTCGTTCCCGAGAGCGTTCCGCCGCTCGGGTTCTGGCCGATCGCCATGGTCATCGAGCCGTTGAAGTTCGTCGCCGTATTGCCGTACGCGTCGCGCGCGGTGACCTGCACCGCCGGCGAGATCGAGGTGGCTGTTTGAGTGTTACTCGGCTGCACCGTGAAGAACAGCGCACTGGCGCTCGCGGCGGAGACGCTGAACGACGCGCTCGTCGAACCCGTGAGACCACTCGCCGCGGCCGTGAGCGTGTACCCCGTAGCCGCCTTCGTCAGGCTCAGATTGGAGAACGTTGCGACGCCGTTGACGGCACTCACTGTCAGCGTTCCGGACAGCGACGTTCCGCCCGGGTTCGCGCCCAACGCGATCGTGATCGTTCCATTGTAGCTCGTGGCGACGTTGCCCGAGGCATCGAGCGCGCTCACCTGGACGGCGGGCGAGATTGCGCTCCCAGCGGTTGCGTTGCTCGGCTGCACTCGGAATGCGAGATGAGTTGCCGGCGGCGCGACGCACGTCACCTGGAATGCGACCGTGGCGCTCCCGCCAGCCGGGACGTTTGCGGTTTGCGACGTTCCTCCGCTCACCGTGCAGTTTGCGGCGATTCCAGAGATCGTAGCAGTATGGCTGCCAGATGAGAGGTTTGTAAAAGATTGGCTGCCGTTGTCCGCGATGGACGTGCCGGCTCCTCCATCGACGCTGACTGAGTAGCCATCCGGGTCGAGGTTCGAGCCCGTCGTCGCGGTCGTGACGGTGAGCGTTCCAGTTGTTGCCGCGCAACTCACCTGGAATGCAACCGTGGCACTGCCACCGCCTGGCACATTCGCGGTCTGTGTGGTGCCGCCGCTCACCGTGCAGTTCGCGGCGACTCCGGAGATGACCACGCTATGGCTGCCTGACGACACATTAGCAAATGCTTGGCTGCCGTTGTCGGTGATCGATGCACTGTTCGAGCCGTCGACCGTTATGGTATATCCATCCGGATCGAGGCTCGACCCCGTTGTGGTGGTCGTGACATTCAGCGTTCCCGTCGTCGGAACATTGCTCCCGCTCAGAGCGATGTCACCGGAGCTGAGCGTTCCCGACTCTCTGTATGTTTTGCCTTGACCGTCGAGGTCCGGCACAGTGAGCGAGAACGTATCGAAGCCGGTGCCGGGGTTCGCGTTGTCGCATGCGTCGACATAGACCGGGTAGGTGCTCACACCGTTCACCCGACCGACACCGCTGAGCCGAACACACTTTGCTGACGTCTGTTGGAAAGAGCTGAAGCCGGTGGCGGGATCCTTTGCCGGATCGACCGTCACGTACTGGCCGCTGTCGGCCGTGAGCGGGTAGAGCCAATCGGTGTAATGCATCGTGCCACCGGGTGTCCCGTTCGCGGTGAAATTGAAGTCCTGACGATTGCTGCCCACCGTTGCGGTGCCCGGGCCAATCGATCCGACTCCGTTGATCTGGGTGCTCGCCAGTGTTCGCGGCACCGAGCCGGATTTCGCCACGTCGCCTGACGAGAGATTACCATTCCGGTCGTAGCCAGCGCTGGACATATAGAAGCGCAGGAAATCCGCGCCGCTGCCGGACGGCCCGTTGTCGCAGATGTAGAGGGTAAACGAAATCAGTACGCCAGTATCGAGGCGTCCCGTGCCGTCGACTTCCGCGCCATGTGTCGCATCGGCGCAGGCCGACGAGCCGTCGCGGAACGCCGCAAACCACGTTGCCGGATCGCTCGGGGACACGACGACCTGACCAGTTCCGCCCGAGTTGACGACGCTCCAGTCCGTGAACGTGAGATGGCCGTTCAGATCCGACGTGATATCGAAGTCGAAATCCTGACGAGACGAACCGGGAGTCGCGGTGCCGGTGCCGAGGCTGCCGGTCCCGGTGATCTCCTCGATCGCACTTGATTGATCGAGGTTTGGGCGGAGGGAACGAGTTGGTGTCGGACTCACGACGTCGCGGCAGCCGACGGCGAATACGGTCGCCGCGATTGCCATCGAAAGGCGAGCGAACGTCGGCGTCCGCTGGTTGATGTCCATGTGTGGCCTCGGGGTTGGAAGGTTGCGCGCGATAAACGAAGCAGCGCGGGCGCAAGAGCCACGCCCAGTGACCTCACCACGATCGATCTTCGAGATGCGTCGCTTGAGCAAACGCTAACGTAAATCGACGCTATCAACTATCGAATATCTGGATTCTCAATTGGTCGATTGAATACATGCTGAGCACGCGCCAGCTCGATCGCCGCGCGGGTATTCTGTCCGGCGTTGCCACGCGGACATTTTCATGCTCTGGTGAGGCAGCACACAGAACGGATGAGTCCTCCAGGTATTCTTGGAGCACGTGGAGATGCGGTGTCGCGCTGCAGCTCGCCGCGCACGATCCACGAGATGACCCGCTGCTCAGTATCTCGGGCATCGTCCCCCCTTGTTGCTGCCGTACTTGGCGCAGGAAATGGGATCCATGCGCTCTCTCCAGCCGAGACGAATCGCGCGCGGCCTGCTCGTTATGGCTGCGCTCGCGGCTTGCGCTCAACAGCCAACACAATCCTGTGCCATTGGCGCTGCTGGCTGTCAACAGGGCGGCGGCTCCACGCCAACGACGCGCGTCTCCGTCGCGCCAGACAGTGCGACCATCCGGGTTGGCGACAGCAGTCGCTTCGTCGCGCGCTTTTATCGAGATAGCACTCTCGACAGTACCGTCGCGATCTCCTGGTCATCGTCCGATCAGAGCATCGTAACGATATCGTCGAGCGGACTCGTTAGGGGCGTGAAGGTCGGAAGTGCCGTGCTGACAGCAGCAAATCAGGGAACGAGTGGATCGGCAAAGATCACCGTGGTCGCGGCGTCTGCCGCGCCCGTGGCCTTGGTCGCGGTGAGTCCAGGGAGCGCAAACATTTCCACGGGGCAGTCGCTCGCATTGCAAGCGACCTTGCGCGACTCGGCGAACAACGTCCTCAGCGGCCGCACCGTGACCTGGGCGAGCTCCAGTGCCGCCGTCGCAACGGTCTCGTCGAGCGGCGTCGTGCAGGGTGTCGCGACAGGCACGGCAACGATTACCGCGACTAGCGAAGGGAAGAGCGGCAGCGCGAGCGTCACCGTTGCCGCGGCGGCAAGCAACGCTCCGGAGCTGCCGCGTACTTTTCTGGATACGCACTACGTGCCGCCAACTGGAAATACGATCACGGTGCCGGCCGGTGGCAACCTGCAGGCCGCGCTCAACGCCGCGCAGCCATGCGATGTGATCGTCCTTCAGGCTGGGGCGACGTTTACCGGCACGTACACACTGCCGAACAAGAACGGCTCGTGCTGGATTACGATCCGCTCATCGACTCCCGACGCAAGCTTGCCCGCCGAAGGGGCGCGCATGACGCCTTCGTACGCCTCGCTGTTGCCGAAAATCGTGAGCACCGGTAACACGGCGGCCTTGCAGACCGCTCCCGGCGCGCACAACTATCGCATCATGTTCGTTGAAATGACCGTCGCGACGAGTGCAACGCTCAACTATGGGATCGTATTACTCGGCGATGGCAGCTCGGCACAGAACACGCTCGCCGCGGTACCGACGAACATCATTCTCGACCGTGTGTACGTACATGGGCATTCCACTCTCAACGTGAGTCGCTGTGTTGCGCTCAACAGCGCGTCCACAGCCGTGATCGATTCCTATCTCTCCGAGTGCCACGCCAATGGCTTCGACAGCCAGGCGATCTGCGGCTGGAACGGTCCGGGACCATTCAAGATCGTCGACAACTATCTGGAGGCGGCCGGCGAGAACATCATGTTCGGCGGCAGCGATCCCTTCATTACGAACCTCGTCCCCTCCGACATCGAATTTCGTCATAACCATTTCACGAGGCCGACGGCGTGGAAGGGCGTGTGGTCGGTGAAGAATCTCTTCGAGCTGAAGAACGCGATGCGCGTGCTCGTCGAGGGGAATATCTTCGAGAATCACTGGCCGGATGCGCAAGCGGGCGCTGCGATCCTGATGAAGTCGGTCAACCAAAGCGGGACAGCGCCCTGGAGCGTCACTCGCGACGTGACCTTCCGGTACAATCTCGTGCGCAACGTGAGCGGCGGTATCAACCTGGCCGCGCATCCGGAAGCGTCGCCGGTGGTGCCGATGTCCAATATTCTCATCAGCAACAATCTGCTCGAGAATGTGAACGTTGGGGTGTTCGCCGGGGCCGGGCGACTGTTCGAGCTGTATGACGGGCCCGCGAATATCACCATCGAACACAACACCGCACTGAACGCCGACGGGTCGAACGCGGCCGTCATGATGGATGTCGAGCCGCCGCTGATGGCGAGCTTTGTGTTCCGCAACAACATCATGTCGCATGGGCAATACGGTTTCTTCGGCAGCAGTGCGGGTGCCGGCACGGCCGCGCTCAACTACTACGCCGCGCCAGGCTGGATCTTCCAGGGCAACGTCATCTTCGGCGTCAGTGCCTCGCAGTATCCGAGCGGTAATTCGTATCCCGCGACATCGACACTCATTGGGTTCGTCGATTTCGCCGGCGGCGATTACCACCTGGCGAGTACGAGTCCCTACGCGAAGCAGGCCACCGACGGCACGGATCCAGGTGCGGACATCGATACGATACTACGGCTGACGCAGGGCGTCGTCGTGCCGTAATCGATCACACGACGGCTTGGTAATCGTTAGGCGCCAGCTCCTCGATCCGCGCCTCGGCCGGCCGGACAGCGACTGTCTGGCTCGACGCTTCGCTGAGCGCCTTCCGCAGCGTGTACCACTCGACGGTCTGCCGTAATCCCTCCTCGATTGACGCGACCGGGGAGTAGCCGAGCGCGCTCTGAGACCGCTCGAGCGAGGCGAGGGAATCCCGTACATCACCAGAGCGGGCCGGTACGTAATTCGGTGCCGCCGAGCACTCGCACAGCGCGGCAACCCTGAGCCAGAGCTCATTGACAGAGATGCGCGTGCCGCAGCCGACGTTGAAGACCTCGCCGCAGCAGCCCTTCGCTGGCGCAATACAGGCCAACATGTTCGCGCGCACCGCATTCGCGACGAAGGTAAAATCACGCGTCTGGTCACCGTCGCCATAGATCACCGGTCCCTCGTTCGTCAGCGCCGAGGTGATGAACTTCGGAACGACGGCAGCATACTGCGATTGCGGGTCCTGACGCGGGCCAAAGATGTTGAAGTAGCGGAGTGCTACGGTCTCCACGCCGAACGACGCAGTGCACGCGCGGCAATACTGTTCGCCCGTGAGCTTGCTGACCGCGTATGGCGACAGTGGCCGCGCCACCATGCCTTCATGTTTTGGAAGTTCGGCCGTGTTGCCATAGGCAGATGACGACGCCGCGTAGACGACGCGCCTAACGCCGGCATCGCGAGCGGCAAGGAGCACGTTCAACGTGCCGGGCGTATTCGCATGATGCGTGGCGACGGGATTCCGCAGCGACCGCGGTACGGACGCGAGCGCGGCTTCATGGAGCACGAAGTGGACGCCGCGACAGGCGCGCGTGCACGTCGCCGGATCGGTGACCGTGCCTTCAATGAGCTCGATCTGCGCTCGGAGGCCGTCGAGATTCTCACGCTTTCCGGTCGAGAAGTCGTCGAGGACGACGACGTCGTGTCCTTCGCGGACGAGGTGCTCGACGAGATGAGATCCGATGAAGCCTGCGCCGCCGGTGACGAGGTAACGCACATTCACTCCTCGTTGATTGTTGATTCTCGTGGCGCGCCGCATAACGCAAAGCGAGGACCAGAGAGCCACGGTGTTGCCAAAAAGCTCATGTCACGAACACCGCGAGGAGTTTTGTGAGTGCGAACTACCGTTCCGCTTCCGGATGAGCAAACACTCATCACACGCGTCCTTAGCGCGGAGAGCCGACCGTCGGGACCGCCCATGGTACGACTTGTGCCGCGGTGCGCGGCCGCTGATCACGTATCGAACGAAGCGGGGACGGCGACGGAGGATGGGAGGAGGGCGTGGAGCAGTGACGGCGGTTCATGCAGTGGCAGTGTTGTGCGCGGGGAGCATCCTTCTCGTCTGGATCGTGTATCCCGCCCTCATCGGATGCCTCGCCGCTCGGCGTCGCCGACGGAGCGCGCAGAGCAGCGCTACCGGTTGGCCGCTTCCCTCCGTCTCGGTGATCGTCGCGACGCGCGACGATGCCGACACCGTGAGCAGGCGAATCGTGGATTGCCTGCAGGCCGCGCATGATCCACAACAGTTCGAAGTAATCGTCGGCGTCGATTTGCGAAGTGCGCATATCATTTCTGACGACTGTGTCAGCGGGCCGAACGTGAAGGTCGTTCGTGGCGACGCGCCCGGCGGAAAAGCGGCGACGCTGAACGCGGCCGTGCGGTCAGCTCGACACGAGCTCCTGCTCTTCACTGATGCCCATCAGTGCTTCGAGCGGAATGCGGTGGCGCGTCTCGCGGCGGTGTTCGAAGATGAGAGTATCGGCGCCGCGTCAGGCCGCCTGGAGTTGTCGAGCACCGCGAGTCGTTCGCCGGTCGGCCGTTACTGGTCGTATGAACGCTGGTTGCGGCGCTGCGAGGCGGCCGTCAACTCCTGCGTCGGTGCGACGGGAGCGATCTGGGCGATGCGACGATCGCTCTGGAGTCCTCTGCCGACGTCGCTCATCCTCGATGACGTGTTCGCGCCGATGCGTGTCGTGCTGGCGGGCCGCCGGGTGACGTTCGTGGACGACGCGCGCGCGACCGATCAGCGGAATCCCGAACCGGCTCAGGAATATCGGCGTAAGGTCCGAACGTTGACCGGCGTACTCCAGCTCTGCTGCTGGCTGCCCGACGTATTGCGGCCGTCGCGCAATCCGATATGGGTCCAGTTCATGTGTCATAAACTTCTGCGCCTGCTCACGCCCTACTGCTTTGTCGGGTTGGTAGGGTGGGCCGCAGTCATGCTATTGCATTGGTTCGAGACGACCCACGCGGCGGTGAGCGTACCGCTGATTGCCCTCGCGGCCGTCGGCACGGTAAAGAAATCGAGACTCGCGCGTATCATCGGCAGCGCCGTCGTATGGATTCTCACGCTGCAGGCGGCGCTGATCGTCGCGACGCTGAACGGCGCACGCAAACAATGGGACGTGTGGAGTGCCTGACTGCAGCGTTAGGCAACCGCGGCTACCATTACACATAGGCTACCATTACACATATATGAAACGAGCCTCTGACCGCCGTTCGACATGCCACTAGAGTCGCGGCTCCAATATTGCGATTGCGCCCGCCGTCCGCGTGCGACCATCGACGACGAAAAGTCGTGCCGCCCGTAGAGGCCATGGACCCTCTCGCCCCATCACGAACACATCGAAGACACGAACCGATCGCGGCACCAGCCGCGACATCGGGCACGAGCCCAGCGCGCGCGCCGTCGCCGCAGCGATGGGAGTGGGACGAGCTCCCGAAGTCCGGCGGACGCATCTCGTGGACGCGGTATCTCGCCGCGCTTCGTCGGTACAAGATTCTTCTCGCGCTGGTGATTGCGGCGGCGATCGGATTGGGAGTTGTCGCCGCTCGCTTCGTGAAGCCGGTCTACGTCGTGCATTCGACGATCTGGATCACGCCGGAAACGCGTCAGAATGAGCTAGCAGCGCCCATTCGCGGCGATGAGGTCATGCACGCTGCCGCTTGGCCGGAGCTGCTGACGAGCTTTGCGATCCTCGAGAAAGTGGCGCGCCGCCTGACCCTGTACGTGACACCGGCCGCATCCGCCGACTCGACGCTGTTCAAAGACTTTCGCACGTTGGACAAGTTCCAAACTGGCGTCTATCGCTTGAATATCAACGCGCGCGGCCGGCTGTACACGCTCTTGCGCGACGGGGCACGTGTCGAGACCGGCATCGTTGGAGATTCGATTGGCCGGAGCGTCGGCCTGTTATGGGCGCCATCCGAAACGGCGCTCGGTCGGGGTCGTGACATCCGATTCAGTCTCGTCAGTCCACGCACGGCCGCTCTCGGAATGCGCGAGACGCTCACGAGCTCGTTGCCGGAGGGGAGCAACATGCTGCGGGTGTCCTTGACCGGCGCCAATCCGCAACGGCTGACGAGCATCATGCAATCGCTCGTCGATGAATTCATCGCCGCCGCGGCTGATTTGAAGAAACGAAACCTCGTCGAGGTTGCGAAGACGCTCGAGAAGCAGCTCGACGTCGCCGCGAGAGACTTGCACGACGCGGAAAATGCACTGCAGGCGTTTCGCGTTCGCACCATCACGCTGCCGTCAGAGAGTCAAGTCGCGACGCCGACGCCCGCTGCCGCCACGGCGGCTTCTCCAGCGAGCGCCGCGGACAACGGTGCCGGAGATCAGCTTTCCACGAGTCTGTTCAAGGAGCAACTGAGCTACGATGAGTTGCGTCGCGAGCGCCAGGCACTCGAACGCACCGTGGCCGCGGTGCGCAGCGGGACCGTGGAGCCGAGCGCGTTGAGCATGCTGCCGGCTGCCCGACGTGATCCGGACCTGCAATCGGCACTCAAGACGTATGCGGACGATGAGACGAAGCTGGCGAATGCGCGGAAGGAATTCACCGACGCGCATCCGACCGTCCGCGCGCTGACCGCGGATCTGAAGGAAACGCGTGAGCGAACGATCCCGCGTGCCGGTGACGCCTTGATCGCCCAGCTCACGATGCAGGAGGGCGACGTCCAAGATCAGGTACAGAGCATGGAACGCGAGCTCCGCGACGTGCCGGTCCGGAGCATCGAAGAAGCACGGCTCCGTCGCAACCTCGGCACGGCGGTGGATCTTTATGGTTTGCTCAAGACTCGATCGGCCGAGGCGAACCTCGCTGAGGAGAGCGCGGTGACCGATGTGAGCGTTCTCGATGCACCGGTTGTACCTGAGCAGCCGACGAGCAACCGAGGGCCGTTCGTCATCGTGCTCGCGGCAATCATCGGCATCGCTGCTGCCGGCGGTCTCGCGTTCCTCCTCGACCGGTACGACCCGCGCTTCCGTTATCCAGAACAAGCAAGTGAAGAGCTTGGCCTCGACATTATTGGTGCGATCCCCGCGGTGAAGCCCGAGGAGCTCCGTGCTCAACCCGAGGCGTTGCAGCTCGTCGAAGCATTTCGCACCGTGCGGCTCAGCGTCGCGCAGGCCGCGGATCCTTCAGGTCGTGTGCTCGTGACGATCTCCAGCCCCAACGCGGGTGACGGTAAGTCGATGATCTCGGCGAATCTTGCACAGTCCTTCGCCGAAGCGGGCTATCGCACCTTACTGATCGACGGCGACATCCGACGCGGTGAACTGGACAAGCGCTTCGGCCTGCCACGCACACCAGGATTGCTCGACTACGTCACTGGCGCGGCAACGCTCGAGCAGGTGCTGCACAGCACGAACAATGACAAGCTGTGGATCATGACTCGTGGAACCCAGCAGCAGCGGGGCCCGGAGCTTCTCATGTCCCCAGTGACGCCCGACCTGATGACTGAACTGCAGCGTCGTTTCGAAGCGGTCATCGTCGACTGTTCGCCATTGGGTGCCGGGATCGATCCATTCGTTATGGGCGCGGCAACGGGAAACATGTTGCTCGTATTGCGCGCCGGTGAATCGAATCGAAAGCTCGCCGAGGCAAAGCTCAAGCTGATTACCAGACTGCCGATTCGCCTGCTCGGAGTCGTGCTCAACGACGTCCAGCTGGCTGGCGACTTTCAGTATTACTCATACTCGTATACCGACGAGAGCGAGGAGAAAAAAATGCCCGCTCTGGAATCGCAGGTCGACGAGTTTGCGCGTCGATCGGGACTCTTATCTCTCGAGAAGTGAGACGTGCGCGATCGCAAATGTGAACGTCGTATCTCTTTATTCGATTTCACAGGCTGAGAGTGATCTGAGGCACACAGCTTGTAGACAAAAGCCAGCACTTCCGACGTCGGACACGCACATGGGCAGCTGCACGCAGACTTCGAGGTTTGCTCAACGAGGGTCAAGGGCTTTCAGCGCCGCTCGCCTTTGCGCCATATCCTCGCTGGTTCTCGTCGCCACCGCGTCGATGAGCACTGCGCAAACGGCCGATGTGAATCGCGTGATGCACTGGGCCGTGGCATCGCGCGCACAGCTCGACAGCCTGGCGGCAACCGCCGAAGCCGCGATCGATTTACCGGCGACGCCAGCGGCGACCCGCGACTCGCTACGGCATTTCGCCGATGATGTTCGGTCACGCCTTCGAGACGGCGACTTTCAGCCAAACGACCGCATCGTCGTCGTCACTCGTGGTGATTCCACCCGAGTCGACACGCTCACCGTCCAGGGCGATCGGAGCGTTACGCTCGCTCAGTTGCCGCCGATCCCGCTCCAGGGCGTGCTGCGATCGGAGTTGGAGAGGCGCCTTTGTGAACAGCTGCACCTGTACGTGAAGCGCGAGCTCGTCCGCGCGACGCCGTTGGTCTCGATTGGCGTGCTCGGGGAGGTTGTGCATCCGGGCTACTATCGTGTGCCACTTCAGATGACGTTAGGCGATCTGCTCATGGTCGCTGGCGGCCCATCGTCACAGGCCGACATGTCACACCTGAGTGTGCAGCGGGGTCAGAAAACACTGGTTGGCGAGCGAGCCGTGCGGGACGCGATGGTTCGCGGGTTGCCACTCGGAGAGCTCGGAATCGATGCGGGCGACGAGGTGGTTCTCAAACCCACGCGGCAGCGAAATTGGCTTTTGATCACGCAAGTCGCCGGCGTGGCGACGGGCGCGATTCTGGCTCTGCGAACATTCAAGATCTTTTAAACCCTGCTGTTACTTCACATTGGGGAGTCAAGCCGTGGATAGTGGGGCGACGCAGCCGCACGCTGAAGCTCAGACGCAACTTGTGCAGCAGCTGGACACAAGTGCCTCCGGAAATGGTGGATCCGCGCCCGTAGCGCCGAACCAGGCGGCAACGGTCGCCGCGATCATCGGGTACGAAGTGACGCCGGCGCCGCCGCCGCCGTTCACGATCGCGAGCCTCGCGCGCTACGAGCGGGTCGAGCGTGTCATCAACCTTGTCATTGCCGCCGTACTCTTGGTGGTTGCGGCGCCGTTGATGCTGCTCATCGTCGTCGCCATCAAGCTCACGTCGCGCGGACCCGTACTCTATCGTCAGCCGCGCGTGGGGCTGAATCGTCGCGGTGTACGTCTTCATTCGCGACGCCGCGGCGACATACGGTGGCACCTGTGGGCCCGCTTCCTCGCACTCCATGACGATCTCCGCGCTCAAGACCTCGGCGGCCAGATCTTCATGATTTACAAATTTCGTTCGATGTGCGAGACAGCGGAGAGCGAGACGGGTGCCGTGTGGGCCACCAAAAACGATCCGCGCAGCACATGGATCGGGTGTTTCCTGCGCAAGTATCGTCTGGATGAACTGCCGCAACTGTTCAACGTCCTGAAGGGCGATATGAACATCGTGGGACCGCGACCCGAGCGGCCCAGTATCTTCGCACGGCTTTCCGAAGAGATCGAAGACTATCCACTGCGACAGCGCGCTAAACCTGGCATCACCGGGTGGGCGCAAATACACCTGAAATACGATTCGTGCGTCGATGATGTGCGAAGGAAGATTCGCTTCGATCTCGAGTACCTTCGGCAGAAAAGCATCCTGCGCGATCTGAAGATCATGGCGAGGACGCTGCCATCCGTGATCTTCAGACGACGCGGGTGGTGACGTCGCCGAGTATGAGTACCGCAACCGCCAATCCGTCGTGCGACCCGACGGATGAACCGCGGTCGAGGCGTGTTCGCATCGCGTTCTGTATCGACAGCATGGGCATCGGCGGAACCGAGTTGAACGCGTTCCGTACCGCGGAGCGACTCGATCCTTCGCGCTACGACGTCAGCGTTGTGTGCTTGCGCCAGAATGGACCATTGCTGGCTCGCTATCAGGAGCGAGGCATCCGCGTGCTCGCGTTGCCGCTCGAGCGCTTGCATGGAATCACGGCGCTGAGACAGGGCGTGCGTCTCGCTCGCTATCTGTCGACGCAGCGCGTGGATATCGTGCACAGTCACGATGCGTATAACAACATTTTTTCTACAGTCTGGGCGCGCGTCGCGCGTGCTCCGGTCGTCATCGCGAGCCGGCGTTGGTGGGATGACGTGCCACGAAAAGCGCTGCTCGTCGTGAATCGATTCGGCTTTCGCCTGGCGGATTGCGTGATCGCGAACAGCACGCCGGTCGCGTCCCTCCTCGTGAACGACGACGGCGTACCGGCGGAACGCGTCGCGGTGGTACCGAACTTCGTCGACGACGCCGCCTTCAGGGGTCTGAGCCGTACTCAGCGCGCGGGGCTTGTGCGCGAGCTCGGCATCCCCGCCGGCTCTCTCGTCATCGGCTGTATCGCCGGGCTGCGACCCGTCAAGGATCACGAAACACTAATCAGAGCCGTCGCGAGTCTTCGGCCGCGCTGGCCGACCCTACGCCTCGTCCTGGTCGGCGATGGTCCATCCCAGCGGTCGCTCGAGCACCTCGTGCGTGAGCTGGCCCTCACCGATGTGGTCCGGTTCGCTGGCGTGAGGCCTAACGAGCCAAATCTTCACCATCTCTTCGATATCTCCGTCCTGAGCTCGCTGAGCGAAGGCCTGCCGAACACGATCGTCGAAGCGATGGCCGCGGGCAAGCCGGTCGTGGCGACGCGAGTCGGCGGCGTGAGCGACGCCGTCGTCGACGGCGAAACCGGCACGCTCGTCGCGCATGGCTCTCCAGCCGATCTGGCTTCTGCGATCGAGCGCCTCCTGCTCCATCCGAGTCTTCGCGAGACGATGGGCGACGCGGCACGCCGGCGGGCGCGCGCGCGCTTTCACGTCACGAAGGTGCTGGCAACTCTCGAATCGCTGTACGATCGACTGCTCATGTCGCGGGCACGATGACAGACCGACTTCCGGGTGCTGCCAGATGGACGGCGCGCGTGAGAGCGCCGCTCACGACGCCCGAGCAGAAATCCCCTTTTTCCGGCGTCGAGTGGACAATCACATTCGTTGCCTTTCTTGCCTACATCCTCGCCATCACGACTTATCGGCTGCCGATCGGCAGCCTGGCGATTATCGCTGGTCTCGCCGGCGTCGCGATTCAGTCGCAGACGAAGAGGTTTCCCTGGCTGCTGACATGGTTTGCGGCATTCATTCTGTGGTGCGCCGTTGGCTATGTGCAGAGCCCCTATCCACAACGAACGTGGGATGGATTGGTGGACCTTGCCAAGCTCTGGGCAATCGTCCTTGTCGGGGTGAACGCCATTCGTTCGCGATCGCAGCTCCGATTCTTCACGATTTTCTTCGTGGCTTGTTTCGCGCTGTACCCCTTACGAGGGGCGTTTGAGAATTACTTCCTGTATCGGTATACGGTATTTGGCCGCGCGATCTGGAACCGCGCGTTCGAGAATCCTAACGATCTCGCCGCGTTCGCCTTGCTGCAGCTCGCGATGGTCGCCGGCCTGCTCGCGCTCGAGCAACGGTGGTGGGTGAAACGTTGCGCCCAGGTTGGGCTCATTCTCCTGCCACTGCTGATCCTGATGACGCAGTCGCGAGGAGCCTTCATTGGATTGGCAATCTTCACGATTTGTTGTGGCATCGGACAGTGGCGGCGTCTCCGCAAGCTGCTCGACACCAAACGCCGCATTCGCGTGATCTGCGTGTCGTTGGTTGTCATCGCTCTCGTGTCCTTCTTTGCGCCAGACGCCGTGTGGCAGCGGCTGGCGGGGCTGAAGCACCTAACGAACACGGAACAGCTCAACGAGGTGGATAGCGAGGGCTCGGCGCGCCAGCGCTGGGAGATATGGCGTGTGGCGTCGAAGATCATCGGCGAGCATCCGATGTTCGGAGTTGGCGTGTCGGCGTATCCGCTCGCGCACGTGGTGTACTCGCGAGGCGAAGAGTTCAACCCAACCGCCTGGGGCGAACGCGACACGCACAGTACGATCCTGCATCTGCTTGCCGAGACTGGTCTGCCAGGAACGCTTTTCTTTCTCTCGATGGTCGTCAGTGTCGTTGTTG
>JANWKK010000198.1 GCA_025451425.1 Gemmatimonadaceae bacterium | reverse complement strand
CCGTCGGCGAGACCCGTTGCGAACCACGACGTGTACGAGCCGTAGCTTCCCCGCAATGTGGCCGGCAGCGCGGCATCGTGAAGGGTGACCCAGAGCTGCCAGGGCGCGATCACAATCGCAGCGCCGGCAACGCTGAGACCCACTCGCCGCCATTCTCCACGCGCGACGAGGACGAGCGCCAGGGCCGCGACGAGCACGAGACCGTGCGCGCGGACAAGGACAAGCCCGCCCGCACACGCGCCTAGAAGAAGGTCTTGGAGGGGACTGCCCCTCGCGGCAACGCACCGTTCCGCGCTCGTCAGCACCAGAAAGAGAATGCCGAGGAAGGTGATCTCCGACAGCACCAGCGTCGTGAGCTGGATGAGTGGAAGCGATAGCGTTGCGACGAGCGCAAACGCAGTCGCAGCGAATGGCGGCCACTCGAGGCGGCTGATCTGAAAGCGGGCACTTCCCCACGCGACCAATCCGAGCAAGGCCGCGTTCGCGAGGAGGATAATCGTGAGGTTCGCCGGAAAGCGCGGCGCGAGCTTCCACAGCACCGCAAGGAACAGCGGGTACGCCGGCGGATAGTGCGTCGCGATCGGTGCGCCGGGCAGGTGCAAGTATCGATAGCCGTTGCCAGTGGCGATCGACTTGGCGAGTACGAGATAGACGCCGTCGTCGTGAAAGAGGCCGACGGGATACGGCGCGACGAGCGACGCCGCGACCGCGCACACGAGCGCGGCCGCGAGCAGCGGTGCGTACGCGCGGAGCGCCTGAGCAACGCGAAACGGCTCGTCGCGTGCGTCCGGCGTCGTGCCGACGGCAACGGATACGGCAGCACTCACGCGGCTTCGACTCCGTAGCGCGAGAGCTTGCGGTATAACGTCGACGGATCGATGCCTAACACTTCGGCGGCTCGCGATTTGTTACCGCCCTCGCTCTGCAGCACCCAAAGGATGTATGCGCGCTCCACTGCCTCGAGCGTCGGATTCGGCGGAGTGCGCGGCGAGACGAGCGGCTCGGCCTTGCGCTGCGTCACGCGCTCCGGCAGTGCGGCGATGGTGATCTCGTTGCCGGTCGTGACAATCGCCGCGCGCTCGAGCGCGTTCTCGAGCTCGCGCACGTTACCGGGCCATTGGTATTCCTGGAGCGCCTCGAGCGTGCCGGGCGCGAGCTGCTTCAGCGGTTCATTGCGCGTTTCAGCAATCCGATGTAGAAAATGCTCAACGAGCACGGGAATGTCGTCGGCGCGCTGACGCAGCGGCGGCAGGTGCAAGGCGATGACGTTCAATCGGTAGTAGAGATCGGTCCGGAAGTTTCCCGCCTTGATCTCCTCCTCCAAATCGCGATTCGTCGCCGCGATGAGACGCGTATCGATCGGAATGGCCTCGGTGGCACCGACCGGAATGACTTCTCGATGCTGCAGTACGCGGAGCAGCTTGATCTGTGTCGCTGGCGTCGTCTCGCCGATCTCGTCGAGAAAGAACGTGCCCGTCGCCGCGGCGGTGAATAGACCTTCCTTGTCTTTCACGGCACCGGTGAAAGAGCCTTTGACATGGCCAAACAACTCACTCTCGAGAAGCCCTTCCGGAAGCGCGCCGCAGTTGATCGAGAGAAACGGTCCTTCGACACGATTGGACAGATCGTGGATATAACGAGAGACGACTTCCTTACCCGTACCAGATTCACCCTGAATAAGCACCGTCGATTCCGTCGGAGCGACGGTCTCGGCGAGACGGAGCACCTCGAGCCAATTCTTGCTGCTGCCAACGGGACGTGTTGTTCCACTTCGCTCGCGGCGCCGAATTTCCTGTTTTAGAGATTTATTTTCGACACGCAATTTTCGGTGTTCCGCCGCGCGACGCAGGATGGCGACTAGCTCGTCGTTGCGGAACGGCTTCTGGATGTAATAGAAGGCGCCTTCGTTGACCGCTTGCATTGCCGACTGCAGCGTGGCTTGCGCCGTCATGAGGATGACCGGACAATCGGCATCTCGCTGCTTGGCGGCAGCCAAGATTTATACTCCCGTGACATTCGGCATACGGATGTCCGTGAGCACGATATCCGGGGTGGTCGCGAGCAGGTGCTCGAGTCCGCGCTTGCCGCCCTGGGCGAGCAGTGGTGTGAAGCCCTCGTTGCGGAGGAGAATGTTCAGCGAATCGAGAATTCCCGATTCGTCATCGACCACGAGGACGGTCGGCTTGCCATTCGATGAGTCGGTCACGAGGCGCTCCGGTAGCGTTAGGCGCTGCGAATGATCGGCGTGGAGGCGGGCGGCGTATCCAACACGCCACCTGCCCTCACGGGTTGAGTGCGAGGGAGAACGATGGTGAATCGCGTACCGTTGCCGCCGCTGTCGACGAAGACGAGGCCCCGGTGGGCCTCGATCGCGCGCTGAACGACGGCGAGTCCGAGGCCATTGCCGCCGGGCTTCGTGGTGAAAAAGGGATCGAAAAGCCGATCGCGAATCTCGACCGGAATGCCGGCGCCGGCGTCGCGCACGCGGAGTGCGACCGTGCCGGCGTCGAAGGCGACGCCGACCGGGAGCGGATCGAACGACCCGGGTGTGACATCGACGTGCACGACGCCGCCGTTCGGCGATGCCTGCACCGCGTTGAGTACGAGGTTGAAGACGGCGCGGTGCAACAGGTCGTCATCGCCGTCGACGAGGAGCGATACCCTCTCCGGCGTCCCGCAGACGATGCGTACGTCTTTGCGCTCCGGTCGCGCTTCGGCGAGACGCGCGGCGTGCCGCGCGACATCACCCATGTCGACGGGTTGCGTCCGGGCCACACGAACCCGTGCGAAATCGAGGAACTCGGAAAGGAGCCGCGAGAGCCGGTCGGACTCACGAACGACCAGACCCGTGAGCGTTCGCTCATCGTCACTCGTGCTCGGCATCCGCCCGAGCTGCTCGACCGCCGATCGAATCGATGCGAGCGGATTCTTGATCTCGTGCGCCAGGGACGCACTGAGCTCCGCGATACCCTCCAACCGCTCGGCGCGAAGGCGCAGCGTGTCGATCCGCTTCTGATCCGAGATGTCCTGGAAGATTGCCGTAGCGGTTCGATCGAGGTCGCCCGCTTCGCCATCGGTGTATGTCGTGGTGACGCCGATCGGAAATCGTCGAAGCACCGTCGACACGAGGCCTTCCGCTCGCGTCGTACGAATCTGATGCTTCACCGATCGCTCAAGCGCCTGGGATAGCTCCGGTGCGATCTCGCCGATGCGGCCGAGAACCGACTCGCCAATGTGCGATCGCAGGCTCGCGCCTAACAATTGCTCGGCGGTTGGATTTACATATAGTAAACGGCCACCCGAGTCGACGGTGATCACGCCGCTGCGGATGTTGCGAAGAATCTCGTCGGCCTGCAGCCGCGCGGCCTGGAGCTGAGCGACGAGCCGTTCCTTGCCCGCCCCCGCGCGTTGCAATTGCGCCCCGAGGTAAGCGCTGCCCAACGCGACACTCGCGAAGACGCCGAGCTGCAACCACACGGCCGGTGTGAGCGAGGTGCGCGAGATGAGCACCGTGTCGGCGACATATAACACGTTGCCCAAGGCTGCGATGAGCAATCCGCCACCAACCGGCAGCAGAAGGCTCGCCGTAGCGATGATGAGGATATACAGCGCGGCGAATTGCGACGTGCTTCCGCTGGTAACATGAACGACCGCTGTCACAAGCAGCAGGTCGAACGTCGATTGCAGATAGAAAAAGGTCGGCTGGAGCGCCTTTTGATATATTTCGCTGTACCATGCGGACAGTGCGGTCACGCCCGTCGCGAGCGCGAAGGCGAGTGAGGCGACGAGCAGCTTGTGCGTATCGGTGTCTTCGCGCGTCCAAACGAACACCGCCGCGGCGAAAATCGCCGTGGCGACTGAGATGCGGCCCATGTACACCCATCGCAACAACCGGCGCGGATCCAGCATCGCTTCCAGCGCTGGGTGCTGGGAATGCGAGGGAGCCGCTACGGAGAGAACGGGTGTTGGCGCTGGAGTCGTTTGGACTGGGACCGGTTGCGGTGCGGGCACGACCGACGAGGTGGGATGAACCGTTGCAAAGTGCCAGACGCAGCGAGCCGTCCGGAGTATTGCATTCTGCTATGCCTGTTGACGATCACGGCTGGCGCGGGTTTCCAATGACGCCGCGGGGCTGATGGCTACCGTGTTGCCGGGCTTCGTCTTCGGCGCTGCAGTCGCCGCCGCGCCAAATGGCGCCGAGGATATTGGTGCGGCGGGTATCGCGACGCGTCTCCTCGTCGTTTTCGCGCTCATTTTCATCAATGCGTTCTTCGTCGCCGCCGCGTTCGCACTGGTCGCGACGCGCCGGAGTCGCATCGAGAATCGAATCGCAGCGGGCGATCGTGGAGCGAAACTGGTCGAACGAACGCTCAAGGATCTGGACCGCTACATCTCGGTCACGCAGGTCGGCATCACCCTCGCCTCGCTCGCCTTGGGTTGGCTGGGCGAGGACGCGATCGCGGTCCTCATCGACAACCTCCTGACGCGATTCGGCTGGCCGATCCCCGCCGCCGCGGTTCACACGACCGCCGCCGCGATCACCGCCTTCGTCATACTCGCCTTTCTCCACATCGTTCTCGGCCAGCTGACGCCGAGAAGCATCGCGCTCGTCACGCCCGAACGAACGAGCACGCTCATCGTGAGGCCGTTGATTGGCTTCTCGGTGGTCATGTCGCCCTTCGTTGCCTTGCTCAATGCCGCGGCCAATGGCGTGTTGCGCCTGCTCGGCGTGCGACGATCGCGATCCGTCGAGGCCGTGCATTCACCAGAAGAGCTTCGGCTACTCGTGATGCAATCGCGCGCGCAAGGTGCGCTCGACGAGTCCGATAGCCTGATGCTCGCCGGCGTTTTCGATTTTCACGAGAAGCGCGCGCGCGACGTCATGCGGCCCCGAACCGATATCGTCGCGATCCCTGTCGAGGCAACCGAAAACGAGGTGTGGCAGTTGATGCGCGCCGAGCGTTACTCGCGCTACCCCGTGTACCATGAGTCACTCGACGACGTGATTGGCGTTCTCGTCGCGAAGGATCTGTGGCTCAAGGAGGCGAGTACAGCGTTCGATATGCGAACGCTCATCCGGAAGCCCCTGTACGTGCCCGACAATCGTCCGGCAGAGCGCGTGCTCGACGATCTGCGTCGTACGCGCGCACACATGGCCGTCGTGCTCGACGAGTACGGTGGCACCGCGGGCATCGTCACGCTCGAGGACCTCGTCGAGGAAGTGATCGGAGACATCAACGACGAGTACGACTTCGCCGTGCGTGAAGCAATCGAGGCAAATGGCGTTCTCGAGCTCGCAGGATCGATGTCGCTCGTCGATGTGCGGAGCGACTACCGGCTGGCGATTCCCGATGGCGATTGGACGACGCTCGGGGGCTACACGTTCGCGCGGCTGGGACGCGTGCCGCGGATCGGCGACCGCGCCGGCTTCCCCGGCGGCGAGTTGGAAGTCGTAGCGATGGATGGCCGGCGCGTCGCCGCGGTGCGCGTCGTTAGGCTCGACGATCGTGCTCGTCGGCGAACACCCTCCAGCGCACCCCGTTCATCTGGGGCACCGTCGTCGGCCCCGCCGCCACCGAGTACATGAGCGACGACGACATCGCCGTATCTCCCACGCTCACGATTCCTCGCGCGGAGTTGAGTTTCCGAGCTTCGCGCGCGGGCGGCCCGGGCGGACAGCACGTCAATACGTCATCGACGCGTATCGAGCTCCTCTGGGACCTCACGCATTCGACAGCGCTAAGTGACGACGTCCGGGCACGGCTGCTCGCCAAGCTCGCGTCGCGACTCGACGCCGATGGAAACGTGCGTGTCGTCGCCAGCGATCGACGGAGCCAGCTCCAGAATCGGGAAGCGGCCGAGCAGCGACTCGCTCAAATCGTCAGGCAGGCGCTGATCGTTCCGAAGAAGCGCCGCCCGACGCGTCCAACGGCCTCGTCACGAGAGCAGCGTCTCGCCGACAAGCGTCGGCGCGGTGACCGCAAGCGCGATCGGCGTCGTAAGGACAACGACTGAGGCTTGTCATCTCGAGGAGCGAAGCAACGACGGATGACACCCGAAACGTCGAAGCTAGCGACGCGCCACTGAGCCGAGTCGCGTCAGCACGCGCGTTTGTTCGTCGAAGAGGTAGGTCGCCCGATCCGGCGCGACCGCGGCAAGCTTCGCGTCATCCGCACCGCGATCGTAGACAATCCATAATCGCGCGTGCGCGAGATCGGGGTCATTCGCAACGAGACTCTCGTGCACGTTGTGCGACGGCGCGTAGCGGACGAAGAGGATCGCGCGCTGATCGGGAATGGCGGAATTCACGAAAGTCCGCCAACCCCGAAGCGTATTGTGACTGAGGTCGGCGTAGTGGCGCGCGCCGTTGATGCGAGGAATCGCGAACCAGAGAAGCGCTCCGACAAATGCGGCAGTCGCGAAAGTCGGGATCGTTGGTAATTCCTGCAATAGCTGCACGTCCGGCATCCGAACACGCTTGACGAGCATCGTCGTCAACGTCCACAAGCCTAACGCGGCCGCGAACGGCAATAGCCACGACGACTCGAGATAGTACAACGTCCACGCCGCGGGATGCGCGTAACTCAGATAGGACACGAATAACGCGATCGCACACACGAGAGCGAATCGGCCTTCGCGAACCGGCCGCCCCCACCCGAGCAGAATGAGGCCGACGAGTGCGAATGGCGCGAGCAGCGTCCGCACATCGGGGCGCTCGACCGTTCCCAGACTGCTTTCAGCGATCTCCGATACGCGCGCCCACGCCTCACGTGGCACGTTCGCGAGCGTGTAGTCTTTGTGAAGTCCACCGAACTGTCGCGCGAACGCGATCATGACAGGCGAGAGTTCCCGGCGCGGCGGTGTCGTGTCGAGACCGAAGCCGGGAGCATCCCACGGCATGTACTCGCGCGACCACACATTCCACGGCATCGAGCGCCAGTTGCCCGTCACCTTCGCGTTGCTGACGAGAAGAATCCCAACAATCGCCGCGCCGATCGCTGCCGCCGGCGCGATCGCGCGCCAGTGCCACGCGCGATGATGTGTCAACGTCCAGACCACGACGATGCCCGTTGGAATCGCGAACGCGACCATCGTTAGGGGTCGCGTGAGGCCACCCCACGCCACGCATGCCGTGAGCAGTGCCAGCCAGCGTGCCTCGCGACGCTCTCGCCACTCGAGAAGGGCCCAGAAGCCGAGGAGCCAGCACAGCGTCGTCGTGTTCTCGGAGAAGTAGGAGCTATGAAAGCGGAGCTCGGTCCGTCCCAGCAGCCAGAGAAAGAACGTGAGCAGCGCCACCCACGGATTCGCCACGCGTCGCGCCAGCGCGAACACCAACACGCCACACAGCGCGACGAGAAGGACTGGAACGAGACCCGGGAGTCCGAGCCAGATACCGGGCACCAACAACAGGCTATGTCCCGGCGGATATTTCGACGCGATCACCGGATCGGTAAAGACGTGAAACTGCTCGAAGAACGCCGGGATCGGAGCGGCTGGCTCAGTCCATTTGCCACGCGCGAAGATCTGCGCCTGGAGCAGGTATGACACCTCGTCGTGTACCGTGCCGACGTCCTGCAGCGATCGCCACACGGACCACGTCACAGCGGCCGAGATCAACGCGACGGCAATCAGTGGCCCAGGTCCAGCGAGGAATCGGTTGAGCGACTCCCAATCGCTCGCTGTTCGCCGCAGTCGCCAGACCAACAGCACCGCGAGCGCGGCAAGAACCGACTCAGCTATCCAGAGCATGGCCGCGCCGAAGTCCGAGCACACTCAAAAAGAAGCTGAAGAGAATCGTCTGAAAGCCGAGCGTCGTTAGGGTCACGCCGGGAATCACCCAGCGCAAGGTGTGACCGTAGCTCAGGTGTCCGAAATCCACCGCCCACCACTGAGCCACGGATCCGCCGAGGAGCGCGAGCCCCGCAAGCATCGTCGCGGCACCAAGGAGCAAACCGCGCTCGAGCGATGCAATCCGACTCAAACTCGTTAGGCGCCGATCTGCCGGTAAGAGGCCTTCGCTGATCGCGAACACTTTCGTGAGGAGCGCGAAGACGATCGACTGATATCCGCCGATGATGCAGAGGCTGGCGAACAGGAGGGTGTGGACGTCGAACGTGATCCGCCCGATCGTCAGTCCCGGCATCGCGATGCCATAGCCGATCGCGCCCAGGAGGAAGAGCAGCGCCCCCGGCACGAGAAACAGCCATCGCGGACTGTACAGCATGAAGAAGCGCAACGTCCGCCAGCCATCGCGGAACGTGCGAAGGTGAGGAGCATGTGCTTTTCGCCCGTCGGGATGCAGCGTGATCGGCACTTCGGCCACGCGCGCCCCGAGGAGGCTCGTCTTGATGATCATTTCCGTTGCGAACTCCATCCCCGTGCATCGCTGCGCCAGCCGCTCGTAGTGCGCGCGGGTGAATCCTCGCATGCCGCAGTACACGTCGCTCACCGGAGCGTTGAACCAGCCCCGAGCGAGCCACGAGAACATCGGATTTCCCCACCACCGGTGCAGAAACGGCATCGCACCCGGAAGCAGGGTTCCGCCGCCCGACGGCAGACGGCAACCCTGCGCAAGGTCATAGCCTTCGCGAAGCTTCTCGAGAAAACGGGGGATCTCGCGAAAATCGTAGCTGTCGTCGGCGTCGCCCATGAGGATGTACCTGCCCCGAGCGGCGGCGATGCCGCCCATCAGCGCCGCCCCGTAGCCCTTCTCGCGCACCCGGACAACGCGTGCACCGAGCTCGGTCGCGATCGCTGGCGAGCCGTCATTCGACCCGTTGTCTGCGACAATCACCTCACCCGAGATCCGGTGACTCCGCAGCGTATCCATGGCTTTGCGGACGCAGGCCCCGATCGTGTCGGCCTCATTGAGGCACGGCATCACGACCGAGATCTCGACTTCACGCGGCGCGATGAATGGTTCGGCGAGTCGAAGTGCGCTTGTCACCCTGAATCGCTCCTGGGATGGGGAGGGGATAACTCCCTGAAGACGATTTAGCCCGGTATTGCGCCACCACGCGTCGCCGACGCCCGCATGATCCGCTTTACAGATCTCGGACGACCCTTTGGTCCCTTAGTGAACTCCTTATCGCGTGAGAGGGTTTACGCGGGGCAAGTTGCGCGAGTACCCTTGAACAGCGGCATTGCTGTACCCGCTTGATGTTACATGTGACGGCGTAAGGGTGAGGCACGGGGGATGTGTCTTCATTACAGGCGAGGTCAGATCGAGAGCCTATGAGGCACGTCACTTGCCCGCCTGCACAAGCGCGTCGGGACACGGGCCACGGATACACCGCCCGCGTCCTGGCAATTCTTTTAGCTGCGGCTCGTCCGCGAGGACTCGAAATGTTTTCGCATAGCGCGCGTTGGGTGGCCCGCCGTATACCGCTCCTCGCTTTGCTCTCTCTCGTTACTGCGCCTCTTTCGCGTGCATCAGCGCAGTATTTCGGACGGAACAAGGTCCAGTACGAGCACTTCGACTGGAAAATCCTCCGATCCGACCACTTCGACAACTTCTTCTATCCGCCGGAGTCGCTGATCGTGCAGGACGCCGGTCGCATGGCCGAGCGGTGGTACACGCGACACTCGGACACCTTCCGTCACGCGTTCGATCGCAAATCGCTGATCTTCTACGCCGACCATCCGGATTTCGAGCAGACGAACGTTATTGGCGAGCAGCTGGGCGAAGAGACGGGCGGCGTCACGGAAGGATTGCGCACTCGCGTAATCATGCCCTTCACCGGCATCTACGCCGACAACGACCACGTGCTCGGTCACGAGTTGGTGCACGTCTTCCAGTACAACATTGCTGAAGGTGCGCCGGGCGGCGGACTCCAGCGACTCAACGCACTGCCCGGATGGCTCATCGAAGGTATGGCCGAGTATTTCTCCCTCGGCCGTCAGGATCCGCTCACCGCGATGTGGATGCGCGACGCGGTCATGCGGAACAAGTTCCCGACGATCAAGCAGCTCACGACGGATCCGCGCTTCTTCCCGTATCGTTACGGCCAGGCGCTGTGGGCGTACGTCGGTGGCAAATGGGGCGACCGGGCGATCGTGGACGTGTATCGCACGTCGCTGCGAGTCGGCTGGGACGCGGCGCTCATTCGCGTGCTCGGCGTCAACGACGATTCCCTCTCGAAGGAGTGGGCAGCGGCGAACCGCGCGATGTATCTGCCGCAGATCGCTGGACGTACGAGGCCAGACTCCGAGGGCAAAACGATCATCGGCCTCGGGAAGAAGTTGAGTGAACAGCAAAATACCTCACCGTCCGTGAGTCCCGATGGCAACTATCTGGCTTTCGTAACGCAGCGCAATCTCTTCACGACGGACATCTACATCGCCGACGCGCACACGGGGAGGCTGATCAAGAAGCTCGGCGGACCGGAGAGTGACCCGCACTTCGACGCGATCAGTTTCATCAACTCGTCTGGCGATTGGTCGCCGGATGCGAGCAAGTTTGCGTTCATCGTCTTCTCGAACGGCAACAACGAGATCGCGATTATGGACACGCGCAGTACGCGCGTCGAGCGCCGCATCAAGATTCCTGGTGTTGGCGCGATGAGCCATGTCTCGTGGTCGCCTGACGGACACAGCTTGGCGATTTCCGGCCAGCACGGCGGCATCGGCGATCTCTTCCTGCTCGATCTGCAGACGGAGCAAGTGAAGCAGCTCACCAACGACCGCAACGCGGAAATCCAGCCCGCGTGGTCGCCGGATGGCAAGATGCTCGCGTTCGCGACCGATCGCGGACCGGAGACGGACTTCAACACGATGAAGTTCTCGCCGCTCCAGATCGCGACGATGGACGTCGCGACCGGCAGGATTACGGTTTACTCACCTTTCCCGCACGCGGCCCACAATATCAACCCACAATGGACGCCGGATGGACGAGAGCTCTATTTCGTTTCCGATCCGGACGGCATTCCGAACATCTACCGGCTGAACCTGGCCACGAACGATGTCCGTCGCGTGACGAACGTCGCGACGGGCATCAGCGGCATCACGTCGATCTCGCCGACGCTGACCGTCGCGCAGAAGACTGGCCGCGTGCTCTTCACGGTATTCGAGGGGCAAGGCTTCACGATTCGCGCGCTCGAGCCGGAGGAAGCGCGCGGCGAGCCGGCGGTGCTGACGGACGGCGCGCAGGTCGCGTTAGGCAGCCAGATGCCGCCGGGCGACGTGACGCGCAGCCTCGTCATGACCTACCTGGCCGACCCGGTCGATGGCCTGCCATCGGGCGCTGATTTCCGCGTCACGCCGTACAAAGCGTCATTCTCGCTCGACGCACTCGGCCAGCCGTCGGTCGGCGTCGTCGCTGGCGGACCCTTCGGCACTGGTGTGGCGGGCGGCGTGTCGGCCTTCTTCGGCGATCAGCTGAGCGACCAGACCATCGCCACCGCAATTCAAGCCAACGGAACGGTCAAGGACATCGGCGGTGCCGTCTACTATACAAACTTGCGAAACCGTTGGAACTATGGCGCGGGTATCGAGCACGTGCCGTATCTCACCGGCGGCATCTTCTACGACACCGCGACCGTCGGGGGTGTGAACTGTTTCTGCGCCGTCGACCAGGTGCTCGAACGCATCTACATCGATCAGGCGTCGGTGTTCTCGCAGTATCCCTTCGACCAAACGCGGCGCGTCGAATTCAACGTGTCGGCCACGCGACTCGGCTTCCAGGCGGAACTCGATCGACTGATTACGGATCCGTCGCAGACGCAGGTGCTTGGCGAGGAGCGCACGACCCTGCCGACGCCGCCGGCGATCTACTATGCGCAGCCGGAGATCGCGTTCGTCGGCGATAACTCGTTCGCGGCGTATACGTCACCCGTCGCGGGCCACCGTTACCGCCTCTCTTATTCGCCGACAGTAGGCAATATCAGCTTCCAGACCCTGCTCGCCGACTACCGGAAGTACTTCTTCATGCGTCCGGCAACATTGGCGTTCCGCGGAATCAGTTACGGGCGCTACGGAAAGGACGCCGAGAGTCCGCGGCTCTCGCCACTGTACCTCGGTGAGGAAACACTCATCAGAGGCTACGGCTTCGGCTCGATTACACAGGAAGAATGTCTCGTCGGCCAGAGTCAGCAGAGCTCCTGCCCGGTGTTCGACCGCATGCTCGGCAGCAAGCTCGCTGTGTTCAATGCCGAGCTACGCATCCCGCTCTTCGGTGGCTCGGAGTTCGGACTGCTGAACTTCCCCTTCCTGCCGACGGAGATCTCGCCGTTCTTCGACGGCGGCGTCGCCTACACGGGAGATCAGAGGCCGGATTTCCGGTTCTCCACCAATCCGGCGGACGCGGCTGAGCGCGTCTCGGCGAACTGCCAGAACCAGCCGGTCTCAACCCAGACGAACTTCGGCATCGTCTGCACGGATCGCATTCCGGTATTCAGTACCGGCTTATCCGCGCGCGTGAATTTCCTCGGCTACAT
>JANWKK010000197.1 GCA_025451425.1 Gemmatimonadaceae bacterium | reverse complement strand
TCGCCGCCGCGAGGGCGGTGATCGGCACCTCGGAACCGCCGGGCGGCGCCAGCGTCCGGCCAGCTCCTGCCGTTCCTCCGACGATCACGAGCCCCGCGATGGCCACGATCTTCAGCACCATGAGCGCGCTCTGAACATTGCTCCCCGCGCGCACACCGAAGCAATTGATCGCGGTCAGGACCAACAGCGTGCCGACAGCAAGCACGGGCGTCGTTAGGCCCATTCCGGTCAGTTCGCGGAAATACGCCGCAAATGTCATCGCCACCGCCGCCATGCCGCCCGTTTGCGTCACGAGCAACAGCGTCCATCCATAGAGAAATGCGACCATCGGATGGAACGCGTCGCGAATGTAGGCGTATTGCCCCCCGACGTCCGGCTTCCGATCGGCGAGCTCCGCATACACGAACGCGCCTGCAAGCGCGATCACACCGCCGATAATCCATGGTGTGAGAATCAGCGACGGCGTGTGGACTTGCCGCGCAACCACCGACGGATTGATGAAGATCCCCGCGCCGATGATCCCGCCCATCACAATCATCGTCGCGTCGAACAACCCTAGCCGCCGCGCGAGCGTAGGCGCTGCGCTACGCTCCACGCGGCACGCTCCACGGTCCACGCATCATGCGTTCGCCGCGACGGGCTGCGCAAATACGACCACATATCCGCCCGGTTCTCGCACGACGACCTCGTCCATGCCATAGAACGTCCGCCGCCGCGGAATCACATGCTCGATCCCTTCAAGTGAGCGCTCCACCTCGTCGATATTCCCGACCTCGATGAACAGTCCCATCGCCGGCAAACCGCTCGCAGACCCACGCGCCATTGGCGGAATGTCCTTCTCCACGCTCGCGCGCGACTGATACATGATCTCGACGCCATTCTTCGCAAGGATCACGAACCCCAGCGAATTTCCATCTGGTACTTCGACCGTCTGCGCGAACCCCAAACGCTCGACCCAAAACGGCAAGCATGGCTCGATCGACTCGACCGTGAGCAGCGGCGTCAGCTTGTTCATCTCGCTCCGCGTCATACCGGCAGTCTCCTTGTAAAAAGTGGTGAGGCCAATCTGCGCTTAGCCACCTCACGAGTCTTGGAAAAAAGGAACCGAGGTCGAGTCGGCCATTCTCACGCAGACGCAACCCACTCGCTCGGGGTTCGGCCGCTGATCTCCTTGATCTCGCCAGCGAGATGTGACTGGTCGTAATAGCCTGCATCCAGCGCCAGGGTCGCCCAATCCAGGGAGGCGGACACGCGCGCTCGTGCGAGTGCGCGCCGCACACGCGCAACGCGGGCGAACATCTTCGGAGGCACTCCCACGTGCAGCGCGAACGCGCGCGCGAGGTGCTGGCGCGTTACACCAAGTGCCGGCGCGAGCGCCGCAATGGACAGATTACCACCAGCGCGGAGTATGGCACGGACGGCCGCGTCAACCGTTTTGTCGAGCGGTCGCGCGCGTTCCAACCGCTGCATGAGTAATTTCTCGAACGCGTGTCGAACCGTCGTCGGCTCGTGGCCGTCGAGGCTCTCGAGTGGCGTCCGATCGGGCCACAGATCGGCGATGTCGACGCGCAGATCGGTAAGCTGTGCTGCCGGGACGCCAAGGAAAGGCAGCGCTCGCCCCGGCCAGAACCTCACGCCCACGAACGCGCGCGCCTGGCCGTCTTCAGCGCCCAGCACGAGAGGTCGCGTCATCGTGCCAACCGCGAGTGTCGCGGTCGGCCGCTCGGATCCGGATGGTTTGCCGTAGCCGAGAACGAGGTCGATGCAGCCGTCGGGGATGATGTGCTCAACAGCCGCGTTAGGCGGCGCCGCGCCTCGTGTCCAGAAACACTCCACATACTCGCGCAGTGGCGCTGGCGGCGCGTGCTCGATGTAGCCCGCGGGGATAGGAGGCGACGTCACGACCAAACGCTACAATCGCTCCGCTCCCCAGACCAGACCGTCAGTGCGTACCTGGCTCCACGTACCCCTGCTCGCCCGGCCGCGCCGGTCGCCGATCGCGATCGCCGAATGGCGTCTCGCCGGTCGCGTCGAGACACGTGACCGCGCGCAAAGCCTGCTCGTTCTCCTTCATCACGCGGTATGCGTCGCTCGAGCCAACGTTCCAGCGACGCCAGTCGTTGTGGTATCCTTGGAAATTCCAGCCGAACTTCCCTGAGCCGTAACGACCAAACAGCCTCCGCACTGCGTCGCACCGCGCTTTGACCTCAGCCAATTGTGCGGGTGAACCAATCGGCGATACGGCCTTGGCGACGAGCGCTCCAACTACGTTGCCCACAGCGTCGCCAGTGAGTCGCGAGGTGAGGTACGCATAGTCGATCGGTGAGGCGGTGTTCGGCGGCCGAGTGGTGCTTGCAGCCGCTGACGTATTGATGCTGTCGCCAACCGTGAGCGCGATCGTCGCGCGAGAAATGTTGACGCGGGCGACTAGGGCCTCCGGATTCACCGAACCCAGCGCGGCGAGCGTGAGAAATCCCGTGATCGTCATGCCCGCAGCGAAATCCCGAGTCCGTCCACGGAGCACGGTCACGCCGAACCACGCGAATACGATCGCCAGCCAGAACATGAACACAGTCGCGAACAGACGGTCCATGCTCAACCCATAGTAATGGACGTACAGGCCCATTCGGCCGAGCGCCGATGCCATGATGCCGCCGACGAGAGCGATGACTGGAATGGACAACAGACGGTGGCGACGCACAGCTGTTCCGTCATCGTCGCGAAGTGCGCTCCGGCTCCCGAGCAGCACGGGTAGCACGAGCAGCGACACCCAAACCAGCTCGAAGAACCCGTGTCGTGCGTACTGCGCGTATCCGAGACCCGTCGTGGCGCGCACAAGCCGCTCACCCCCGAAGAGCCACCCGATCTGCACGCTCACGAACAAACCGAACAGCGCCACAAGACCACCGAGCACGATCGTGACGTCGAGGCTGCCTAACGTGATCGGCATGCCCTCCCGTACACGCGGAGACGGCCGGTCGTAGAGCACCGCTCCATACAACCAACCTGCCACGACCCAGGTAAAGAAGCCGGCGACTACGAGATGTGAGATGACCGTACCGAAGTCGATGTTGGGAAGCTTGAACAGAGAACCAAACACTGGATCGGCGGAGCCGAGGAGCACGCCGAAGACAAGCAGCAATGGAAGCGCAATCAGCGTTGCGCGGACCACGGATTTGGTTCGTCCGCTGCTCCAGTCCTGAACACCGGTACCCAGCCCACACGTACCCAGCAGCAGGAACACCGCCGCTGCAACCATCGCCGCGCTCCGCGCAAGGACGTGTGCGAGGTCGCGAACCCGCTGTCCGAGGACGGTGCGAACGGGCGACACGGCTGCGGAGGTGGCACCGAGCAGCGCGAGCGCAGTGAGCATCGCAAGGAAATCGTAGAAGCCAAGTGTCCCGCTGTCGCGCCAGGCAAAGCTGCCAGCAAAGAAGAGCGCCGCCACAAGCCACCCGGTTTGCTCTCGCGAGAGGCCGCCCTGCCGTCGTTTGATGTGGACGAAGGTCGCCGCGAAGATGATCATCCACGCAAGGAGACCAATGCCGAAGCCGTCATGAAGGAACGCGTCTGCCAGACCGCCCAGCACGATGGCATCGAGCAGGAGGCGGCGCGCTATCGCGCTACGCTCACGGCTGGCTGACTCGGCGGCGACGGATGCGGCGGTTGAACTCATAACCCTGACTCTCGGAAAAGTGGCTCGAGGAAAGACGACGCATTGCACTTTAGGATACAAAGTACTTCGCGTCAAGCACTCCCCTGCCCGGACCTTCGGCCCGCCCTCATTCTCCGGCAGCCTCTCGAGCGAACGCTTTCCCCCTGAGGCGCATCTAATCCCCTCGAGCACCGTGACACGGACCGCGTTTGCCCTCCAGACGACCCCAAAGGTGAACGAACCCGAGCTCATCGCCCGGGTTCTCGCCGGTGACCGGCTTGCCGGGCGCGAGCTCTACGACGCCCATGCACCCCGAGTCTATCGACTCGCCTATCGACTAACGGGCGACGCGGAGCTCGCACGTGAGTTCACTCAGGACACGTTCGTTCGTGCATTCCACCGGCTCGCCGATTTCCGCGGCGACGCCGCCTTCTCCACCTGGATTCATCGCATCACCGTCACTGTCGTCGCCAACGCCATGCGGAAGGTCCGCCGCCTTCGCGAACGGGAAACCGATCTCAGCGATCTCGACGCGGTGCCCGCTCCCAGCGGGAGTCGTCGAATCGATCCCGATCTCCGAGAGCGGCTCGCAAAAGCGATCGACGCGCTGCCCGAGATCTATCGCACCACGCTGATCATGCACGACCTGGAAGGCTACACCCACACGGAGATCGCCGAGACGCTCGGCGTCGCCGAAGGAACCTGCAAGAGCCGACTCTCGGCGGCGCGTGCGCAACTCCGCGCTGCGCTCGCCGAGTTCGCGAAGGAGTACGAGTCATGACCGACGAGAACCGCGACCGCTTCGACGAGTTGCTGGAAGACGCGGCGCGCACCTACAATCGCCCGCCTGACGAACGACACACACCGCTCGACGAGATCTGGACTGCGGTGGAAGCCCAGGCCTTTCCGGTGATGCGCCGGCCGGCTCCTTATGCACAGTGGCTGCGCATCGCCGCTGCACTCCTGATCGGTGTCGGCATCGGCCGTCTGTCATTCATCACGCACGCTAACCAGTCCGGGCCCGCCGTACCCCAATCTGATACGCTCATGCGGTCCAAGCCGGCGCGCGTCGCGGACGTGCAACCCGTCGACCCAACGACCTCGCGGTACCTCGGCCAGGCGGCGGCTCTGCTCATCGCACTGCCCGCAGAAACCAACAACTCACGTCCCGACGAAGCGTTCACAAAACGCGCGAACGACTTGCTGCTCACCACACGCCTGTTGATCGACTCGCAATCCGGATCCGATCCCGCGCTGCGCAATCTGCTCGAGGACCTCGAGCTCGTACTCGTGCAGGTCGTGCAATTGGAGAAGGGGCGCGATCCATCACGCCGGACGGAGATGGAGCTCATTCGGCAGGCACTCGACCAGCGCGACGTGATCCCGCGGCTGCGCACCGCTGCGTCCGAGTACGCAGCCGACGATTGATACCGACTATCGCTCTCTGAGCACTCGAGGAGATCATTGAAATGAAGTGCCTATCGCTATTGACCTGTATCATGGCGGCCGCGGTCGCGAGCGGGCCGGTGCACGCGCAAGGGACGCCGACCGTCCCGCCGGCGCCACCGCGTGCCGAGACCGCGCCACGTCCAGCGCGTGCACCCCGCGCGGTTCAGAGCTTTCAGTGGCGCAGCGATGAGCTGCAGGCCGAGCTCGCGCAGAGACAACGCGCGATGCAGGATGCTCAACTCGAGCGCCAGCAGGAGCTCGAGGAACGCCAGCAAGAGCGGCAAGAATCGCAACTCGATCGCCAGCGGGAGCAAGAGCGGCTGCGTGAGCGAGCGTTCGATCGGGACCTAACGGCTCCACGCGCAGGGTCGTTTGATTTCATCGAGCCGGCGCCGTCGATGGCTCCGATGCCGGCCCTCGCGCCACGGGCGTGGTCCGACGCGACGATGGTGCCGGATTCCTTCGATGGTGAATTCCTGAATCGACGGCCGCCCGCCCCGTGGGCGCAGGGCGACCCGGCGGATTCCCTCTATCGCGTCGCTCGAGAGGCGCTCAACCGCGGTGACTATCGACGTGCGGCGCAGCTCTTCAATGATCTCACGCGGCGGTATCCGCAATCCAACTACGCGAACGTAAGCACGTACTACGAAGCATTCTCGCGCTATCGCATCGGTACAACTGAGGAGTTGATGGCGGCCGACCGCGCGCTGCGCGGAATTGCCGAAGGCTGGTCATCCTCCAGCACTCGTAGTTGGGGACGCAGCGACAACACTGATGTCGAAGGACTTCGCACGCGAATTCGCGGCGCGCTGGCCATGCGCGGTGATGATCGAGCCGCGGATGACGTAGAGCGGAGAGCTCGTCAGGCAGGATCCTCATGTGATCAGGAAGATCTCATGGTCCGCATCGAGGCGCTCAACGCCTTGAGCCAGATGGACGCCGCCGCCGCGATGCCAATTCTCAAGCGCATTCTCGACCGCAGAGAAGATTGTCTCGTCGAGCTTCGTCGCCGGGCCATCTTCATGCTCGCACGACGAGGTGACGCCGACGCGACGTCGATTCTCATATCGGCCGCGAAGAACGATCCAAACCCGACTGTGCGCGCCGAGGCAGTCTCGTATCTGCCGCGCATGCCCGGCGACGCTGGACTCGCTGCCCTCGAGGACATCCTTCGCACCTCCGACGACGAACGCATTCAGCGCGCCGCGGTGCGCGCCCTCATGTCCTCCGAGAGCCCTGCTGCTCGCACGAGTCTCCGTGGTTTGCTCGAGCGTCGCGATGCATCGGAAACGCTCCGCTTGCAGGTGCTCGAAGCGTACCAGAAGGACCGGAGCACGCCTGACGACGCGGCGTATCTCCGTTCGTTGTATCGCAGCGCGGACAGCGAGCGCATGAAAATGGCGATCATCGGCGCAATCGCTCGCATCGGCGGCAAGGACAACCAGGACTGGCTTACTGGAATCGTCCGCAATACCAGCGAGTCGTCCCAGATCCGATCGTACGCGTTGCAGCGCTTGAGCCGCTCGGATCTGCCCATAAACGACATCGGGCGACTCTACGACGCCGCCGATTCCCGCTCGATGCGCGAGCAGCTCCTGTCGGCGCTCGCGTCACGCAAGGAACCCGAGGCAACCGACAAGCTGATCGAGATCGCAAGAACCAGTACGGATCTCGACACGCGTCGCATGGCAATCAACTATCTCTCGCGCAAGAACGATCCGCGGGCCACCAAGCTGCTCATGGAGCTGATTGAAAAATGAAGACTTATCGCGCTCACCACGCCGCGGCCTGCGCCCTTGCGCTCACCGCTCTCACATTTACGTCCCCCTTCCCCGCGCGTGCCCAATCTCTCGCCAGGCGAATCGCCTCGGCTCCCGAGGGACGGGTGCAGTTCAGCTTCGCGGCGCGACCTGGCGTCTGCGGCAATGGTCGGAGCTACATCCAGACAGGGCCGAACAGCTTCTCGGGCTCGTGGGACGATACGCGACGCATGGATCCGTGCGTCGCCGGTCCGGTCCGCGTCGTGCTCGATCGCGCCGATCGAGACGTGATCACGCTGCAGACGTACGTCGGTCCTCCGAGCGTCGATCCAGGTACGACCGATCTCGGGACCGTGCGTCCCGAGGACGCGGCCGAGTATCTGTTCTCACTCGCTCGTGCGGCGGAGGGTCGCGTCGGACAACAAGCGATCATGCCGGCGATGCTTGCCGTCGCGGGCAACATGAGCGGCGACCTGCTGGCCATCGGCCGCGATGCCTCGCGCCCGCGCGAGACGCGTCGCTCTGCACTCTCCTGGCTTGGGCAGACCGCCGGGCTCGAAAGCTCGATCTCGCCCCGCGTGTCCGACGCGCTGCTCCAGATCGCCCGCGACGAGAACGACAACATGGATGTTCGTCGTGCGGCGTTAGGCGTTCTGTCGCGTCTCGATCACGGCGCCGGCATTCCGCCGCTCATCGAGCTCGCGCGCGCCAATCTCTCGGGCGATCGCACGTGGCTGTCCAAGGAATCGCTCGGGGCGCTCGCTCGCTCCGGCGACCCGCGCGCACGTGATTTCCTGCGCAGCGTGGTGCAACGCAACGATGTTCCCGACGACGTGCTGTACACGGCGATCCGTGGTCTCGGCACCGAATACGCCACCGGCCGCGACGCCGAGCTCCTTCGACAGATCTATCCACGCCTCACGGGCGAGCGCTCGCGCGACGCCGTGCTGTCGGCGCTCGCCGAGATCGGTGGGACAGAGAATACCCACTGGCTGCTTGGCATCGCTCGCGACGAGAACGCGCCGATCACCGCTCGACGTCGCGCGCTATCGTATGCATCGCGGGCTGGCGTTCCTACAGCTGATCTCGTGAAGCTCTACGACACAACCACCGATCCGCAGATGAAGGACGCGCTGATCGGCTTCTACGCGCAGAGTGGAGACCGCCTGGCCGTCGACAAGTTGCTTTCGATCGCCAAGAACGACGAGAATCCCGGGATTCGTCGCCGCACGATTGCGCAACTCTCGCGGTCGGAAGACCCGCGTGTGAAGGAATTCCTCAAGGATCTCATCGAGCGCTGAGACGATCTCTCGGTGGACCGAGTCCGCATCGCGACCACAAACAGAAGAATCACGAATTGTGTTTGATTGGTCGCGATGCCGAAAGCGGACGCGACTACGGACAAGCGACTGTACAGATCGTGCGCGTCGTCACAGCACATGGTCAGGTTGAACCCTAAAGTTCGCACATCTCCTAACGGGTCCAACCATGATTGAGCGTCGTTCCATTGCAGTTATCGCAATTCTTGCCAGCGTAGCCGCTTGCAAGATGTCGCACGAAGCCGTGCGCGCCGACAGCGTCCAGACCGCGGAGCAAATGAAGCTCACCAATCAGCTCGCGGCTCAGAAAGACTCTCTGATGACCGTCGTCCTGGACGCGGACAAGTTCATTACGCAGATCGATAGTCAGATCACGCGGGTGAAGGACCTCCCGGCGCCGAAGCGCAAGAAAGACAGCGAGAGCCCGATTCAGGACCAGCTTCAGGCACGTAAGGATCTGCTCGTTCGCGTCAATGCGCTGGTGCAGCGAGCGCAGACTACTGCTCGGGAGTTGGCCGTGAGCCGAGGCCACGTGAAGCGCCTCGCCGCCGACAGCGCGCAGTTCCTCCAAACGGTCGACAACGATCAGAAGATGATTCTGGACCTGAACGCCACGATTCAGCGCCAGACCACGCGGCTCGCATCGATGCAAGTGCAGGTCGATAGCCTCGCCGGTGCAAACGCGAAGTTGGGCACCGAGCTCTCGCTACTGCAGACGTCAAGCAACAAGGTCTACTACGTCATTGGACGGGAAGACGACCTTCTCAAGAAAGGGATCGTCGTGCGCGAAGGTGGCGCGAATCTCTTCGTCGCGCATCCCGGTCGCACTCTGCAGCCGGCGCGGACCCTCGACGCGTCGCTCTTCACCGCAATCGATCAGCGCGAGGTTCACGAGATTGCGGTGCCTGACTCGGCGCGCCAGTACGCGATCGTATCGCGACAGAGCCTAGATGACGCCGACGTAGCATTCCGCGACCGCACGGCCTTCAAAGGCAACCTCAGGATCAAGGACGCCGACCGTTTCTGGTCACCCTCGAAGTATTTGATCATCGTCGAGCGATAACCAGCAGGCTCGCACTGATCTCTGGCTCGGCCGCCCAAAGCGGCCGAGCTTTTTCTTTCTCGTCAACTTGTATCGCCGCTGTCAATTGTACTACTAGTCTAGTACAATAGTATGATGCTTTCGGTCGACTCCGCCGATCCCACGCCGATTTATGCTCAGTTGCAGCGCGCCATTCGCGCCGAGATCGCGGCGGAGCGGCTGCGCGCGGGAGCGCGCTTGCCGACAGTCCGGCAGCTCGCCATCGATCTTCGCATCAATGCCAACACCGTGGCAAAGGTCTATTCTGAGCTGGAGCGCGCTGGCGTTCTCACCACACTGCGCGGCGTCGGTACCTTCGTTCGCGAGTCAGCCGAGCCGCACGGTTCAAAGCCGAGCGCGCGAGAACGCGAACGCGCGCTCAGTCAATTAACCGACAGGCTGCTCGCCGACGCGCATACGTCCGGTGTCACGATTGACGAGATCGTCCGCCATCTCGAGTCGCGCCGGAGCAAAGAGAGCGAGTAGCATGTTCAGCAACGCGCCGGTCCGCCATGGATCGATCAGCGCGTCACCACAACGAGCTTTAAAAGCCGAGAGGACGTTGACCTCGGATACGGTGCCGGTGAATGTTGACGCCGTGCTTTTTCTGGATGTGCGCGCGCTGTCGTGATTCCTCAGTAGTTGTAGTACGCGATGTCTCGTGAGGCGCATTTAGCCCCCAACCCTCCCTTTCTGTGTCTCAGCCTAACGTGGTCGCAAGCGCTCCCACAGCAGCCTTGTGGGAAGACTTCATCGATATCTTCGCGTCGCCAGCGAGTGTGTTCCGCCGTAGAGAACGCGGCAACTGGCTCATTCCACTTTTAATCGTCACGGCCGCGATCTTCCTCATCACATTCGCGAGTCGCGGCACACTGCAGCCTGTAATAGACGCGGAAGTCGACCGCGCCATGGAGCTTGCGCGGAAGAATCCTCAGGTGACCGAAGAAGCGATCGATCGACTGCGAGGAATCACCGCGTGGTTCTTCGCGTACGGTACGGCCATCTTCATTCCGATCATCATCGTGTTCATCGGTTTTATGACGTGGCTCGTATCGAGGCTCGTCGATTCTCGGCAGACACTGAGAGCGGCGATGGTCGTCGCCGCGTACTCGTATGTCCCACGTGTCGTTGCGGCAGTTGTTGCCGCGGTCCAGGGGCTGGTTCTCAAGCCGGATCAACTCGACGGTCTCATGCGGTTATCCATCGGTCCGGCGCGTTTTCTCGACCCGGCAACGGCCAATCCAATTGTCATGGCAATTGCTTTTCGTTTCGACCTCTTCACGATCTGGGTTACGATCTTGCTCGCAATCGGTGCATACGTCACCGGTCGAATATCGAAGCAAAGTGCGGTAGTTGCGGGCGTACTGTTTTGGGTTGTCGGCTCGCTTTACCCCGTATTCCAAGCCTGGCGCGCAACGGTCTTAGCTTGAGTCGCGCCTGATATCGGCAGGATCTATCCCTGAGCCGTGCCGCACTCCGAGCAGAACTTTGCCGCACGCGGAATCGCCGTCCCGCAACTCACACAGAACTTCGTCGCCACGTTAGAAGCGGCGGGCGGCGTCGTATTCGGATTGAGTGCGTCGGCGATCGTCTTTCCCATCGCGAGCCCCGCACCGAGGCCAGCCCCAAGACCAGCACCGCCGCCCGGATTCGCCGCCGCCGTTGGCAGGGACTGCGCAACCTGATATTGCGTGTAGTCGCGCAGGTTGCCAACGATGTTCATCCCGATCCGCTCGTCAAGCTTTTGTTGAAGCTCTTCCGGGAGCGACAGATTCTCGACGACGAAAGAGTCGAGTCCGAGTCCGAGGTCGGTGAAGAGCCCTGCGAGCTGCGTGGTCAGCGCTTGCGACAAGGCATTCAGATTCGACGCCATGTCGAGGAAGGGAATCTTGCTCTGCGCGAAGGCGTCGGACACGCGGCCGATGATCGTGTTGCGCAAGTGTCCATCGAGATCCGCAACCGTGTAGAGGTCGCGAGTCCCGCTCACTTTCTGGTGGAACAGCAGCGGATTCACCATGTGATAGGAGTACATACCGAACCCGCGGAGCCGGATCATGGCAAAATCCTTATCTCGAATCGCAATTGGATTCGGCGTTCCCCACTTCTGGTTTGTCTGCAGCCGCGTCGAGAAGAAATACAGGTCCGACTTGAAAGGCGACTGAAAGGCCTTGTCCCAGTTTCGAAGATTCGTGAGTAATGGCAGCGTTCTCGTCTCGATCGTGTACAGGCCCGGCTTGAACGCATCGGCCGCCTTTCCTTCGTTGACGAAGAGCGCCATCTGCGATTCACGCACGGTGAGCTGCGCGCCGTATTGAATCTCCATGTCCTGCATCGGATACCGATATGCGAGGACACCGTCGCCCGTCTCGGTCCACTGGATGACGTCGATGAACTGCTTGCTGATGAAGTCACGGAGGCCCATCGGTTCCTCGCTGTGAGTCGGTCGAAACTGAAGGAAGAGCGGTGGAAGGGAGCGCCGCCGAGATTAGACGAATGCCAAGGCGTAAGGCAATCCGCGTGGCGCGCGTTGCGGCTCGACCCTTCGTCAAACGTCGTTGGACAGCATCTGCCGCAGGCGTTCGTCATACCGCCGGCTGCACGTAAGACGTGCGCCGCTACGGAGAATGACGACGTGGTCCCCATGGAACCACGGCTGTAGCTCACGAATCGCATCGATGTTCACGATGGCCGAGCGATGCACACGCAGAAAGAGCCGGGGATCGAGCTTTGCTTCGAGTGTACGAAGACTCTCCCGCACGAGGTGCGTCGCCGCTCCGACGTGAAGACGGATGTAATTGTCAGCCGCCTCGATCCAGTC
>JANWKK010000196.1 GCA_025451425.1 Gemmatimonadaceae bacterium | reverse complement strand
AGTCGGCGGCCACGGAGTTTCCGAACGTCGACGTGTCGCTGCGGGGCGCGGTGTCAATCGCGCGGCGCCTGCAGGATCCGCTCGCGAAGCTGGTGCGCATCGATCCGAAAGCGATCGGCGTCGGACAGTATCAGCACGACGTCAGCCAGCGCCGGCTCGCCATGAAGCTCGACGCCGTCGTCGAGGATTGCGTGAACGCGGTAGGCGCCGACGTGAACACCGCGTCGGTGCCGCTGCTGGCGCGGATCTCGGGGCTGAACGAGTCGATCGCGAAGAACATCGTGGCGTTTCGCGACGAGCACGGGCCGTTTCGCGCGCGTCAGCAGATTCTGAACGTGCCGCGCGTCGGTGGGCGGACGTTCCTGCAAGCCGCCGGCTTTCTGCGCGTGATGAACGGCGACAACCTGTTGGACGAATCCGCCGTCCATCCCGAAGCCTATCCCGTCGTCGAGCGCATTGTGGCGAAGGCGGGAATGACGGTGAAGGCGCTCGTGGGCAACACGAGCCTGCTGCGCGCGCTCGATCCGGACGCGTTTGTCGACGCGCAGTTCGGCCTGCCGACGGTGAAGGACATTCTCGCGGAGCTCGAGAAGCCGGGACGCGACCCGCGGCCGGAGTTCAAGACCGCCGTCTTCAAAGAGAGCGTCCAGGAACTGCGGGATCTGCAGCCGCGCATGCTGCTCGAGGGCGTGGTGACCAACGTCGCCAATTTCGGCGCCTTCGTCGACATCGGCGTGCACCAGGATGGACTCGTCCATGTGTCGCAGCTCGCCGCCGGCCGCTTCGTCAAGGATCCACGCGACGTCGTGCGGGCAGGTCAGGTGGTGCGAGTGAAGGTCGTCGACATCGATCTGAAGCGGCGTCGGATCGCGCTGACGATGAAGCTCGAGGAGACGGTGGCGCCGAACGCGCGGGCGAGTAGCGAGCGTTCGCCGGTGGCGGCGCCAGCGCCGCGGACGCCGCCGAGCGTGCCGGCGACGTCGATGGCCGCGGCGTTTTCAAAGCTGATCAAGTAGCCAATGGCAAGAGTCTGGCCAAGGATCACTCCGAGCGGGACCCACGGCCAACATCGGGACGGTCCGTTCATTGCTTGAAGAGCGATCGGGGGGAACGCGCAGCACCCGGCGGCGCGGACGACTTCCGGTGTGAGAAGCGGGTCCCCGAATGACCATGGGCGAGCGCCGGCAACGAGAGCGTCGTCGACGCTCGGACGCGACAACGGCAACCGGTACTGCGGCGCGAGTGTTGTTGATCGAGCCGCACGAGGACACACGTGTCCTGTACGCCACCCTGTTCGAAGACGCGGGTCTCGCCGTGTACGCCACCGCCAACGGAGCCGACGCGCTCGCCACGGTGGGCACGCTGCTGCCGGACATCGTAGTGATGGAGATGGCCGTCCCGGGCGCTGATGGATTCGAGATCCTGCACGCCTTGCGGAAAGAGCCGACCACCGCCGACATCCCCGCCGTGGTGGTCACCTCGATCCTGCACTTCGACGTACCTCAACGGGCGCGCGAGTCGGGCGCCACGGTCGTATTGTGCAAGCCGACGTCGATCACGTCGGTGCTGGATGCGGTCACCGAGCTCATCAAGGGGACGCCCGCCGATCGACTCGCCCGCCGTCAGCTGCGCCGTTCGCTGCTGACGCTGCGGAACGTGGCGTCGAAGATGGAAGTCGACTCGGGCGCAAAGGAGCGCGTGCACGCGCTGATCGACCGACTGCAAATCGCCGTCATGGGCATCGATGATCAGGGCCGCTACGTGGCGGCGAGTGTGGGCGCGGAGGCGCTCACCGGCTACACCCGTTCGGAACTGCTGGCCATGTCCGTCTTTGATGCGGCGCTCGGGGCCGACCTGCCGCTCGCGCGGCGCTGGGAAGCTGTGGCGTCAAGTCACCACGTTCCGGAAACCGCGACCATCCGCGTCAAGTCGGGGCGCGCCGTCACCGTGCAATCGCTGATCGCCCCGATTGTTCCGGGGCTGCACGCGGCAGCGTTTTCCATTACCGGCGTCGTGTGAGCCAGCGGTCGCGCGTCCGCCGTGGGGTCGGATGTAGCGGTTGTCGTTTGTATCGTACGTAGTGTCCGGCTTCAGCCGGACTCTTGGCGGTACCGACTCGATGTAGCGCGAAGGCGTGAGCCGAGCGCCCATCATCGTCGTCCTTGAGTGGTTGAAAAAAACCCGACATTGCGCGTCGAGAATTCTGCCGCAATGCATCAGGCTCTGGGACATCAAGACGGGCGTCCCAGCGGGCAATGCCTTTGTTGATATCTCGCGTGGAGTTCGGCACTGGATCGACTCCGACATCCTTTAGCGTGATCATCGCCGCACCGCGCTGGACAATGCCGAAGAAAAGGTGTCGTCACTGGGCCCTTGAAACGTGATGTCGAACCCGAGACGGTCGCGATAAAACACGATCGCGGCTGGGACATTCTTGACGATGAAGAACGGCGCAATGCCCGCAATTTCGGCCTTAATCACGTGAAGTCCCCCCGGCCGCGCGAACTTTCGGGCCACAACGACTGCCAAGATCTTGAGTTCCATGAAGCCGGCTCACTTGTCGGGGCCCCACGTCCAGTAGAAGGCCGCGTAGGTGTAGGTCTCCGGTCGCCACGCCACACTGTGGCCCGCGGCGAAGAGGAGCTGAAATCCTTCCGTGAAGCTGTAGAAGCCGCCGATGTCTGTTACCACGGACCGCCCAATCGCGGTGGGATCCGGGCTCTCGGCGCCGTGCCCGACCACTTCAACGCCGAGCGTCAGTTGCTCGGAGAGCTTCCGCTGCAGCAGGCCTGACGCGAACGGATAGTTTTTGTAGCCGTCGGCATGTATGAGCACTTCTCCGCCACCGCCGAACACATTCCAGTCGCCGGCGCTTTTCTTGAGCCAGATCGGCACGCGGTACCAAGTCGCGCCCACGCCGAGGCCGCGCGCGGCGTCGGCCGCCGGCAGCTCGACAAACGGAAACACGCCGATCTCCGGCCTGCGATCCGTCTCGTTCAGAAGGCGGTATTTGGCGCCGAACTCGATGTCGCCGATGCCGTGCTGCGCCGGCTCTCCGGGCGCAAAGTTCGTGGCGAGCGGAACCACGAGGTGCAGCTGCAGGTTGGGAGCAGCGCCCCAGTTCATCTCGAAGCTCGGGCCTGACAAGGCCGTGCCGGCCGACGTGCGGTCCGACAGCTCGAACGCGTACGCCTCGAAGTGATGGAGAGGCACGGGATCCGGGTCGTCTGTCTGATAGGGCGGGCCGGCCTGACCGGCGCATGGCCGCGGCACTGACAGCAGCAAGGCGACACTGACAACACCAACAAGAGAGCCGAGCCGCAGGGACCGTTTCATGCGAGCTCCCTGCACCAGGGCGCGGTACTCGCGCCAGGACAGACGCCGGCGAAGGACAGGGCGAGCACCATGCCGACGGTAATCAGACCGATGTGGTGCCGGAGGAGGGAATCGAACCCTCACGACCTTGCGGTCACGGGATTTTGAGTCCCGCGCGTCTGCCAGTTTCACCACTCCGGCGTGCTTTAGAATAAACGAGTTACAAGTAATTAGTCGAGCTGCACAACCTCCGGTGTCACAGAATCTCACAGACTTTTCGGTGTATACTCCCGCGCCATGAGTCGCGTGTTGCTGGAGTCGCACAAGCATCCGCAGATCCCCCGGCTGACGTTGGATCGGCGCGCTGACAGCCCATTCTACCAAGCTCGCGCGTTCGTCGACGGCAAGCAGCGGGGTACCTCGACGAAGACCGACGACATTCGCACGGCCTTCCGCATCGCTGAGTCGTGGTACCGCCAGCAGATGCGCACGAAGCCGACCGTCCTCGATAAGCTCGGCCTCGATCCGGTCATTGGCGATGTTCAGCGAGCGTACCTCGACACGTTGACCGGCGCCCCGCGAAAGGAAGCGGCCAAGCGCTGGTCGCCGATCAAGGGCTACTGGGAAACGGTGCGGCTGTGCGAGATCGGCCCCAAGACCTTCCGCACCTTTTACGGATGGCGCCGACGCACGACGCCGGGGATTACGCCGCACACGTTGCACAAGGATACGATCGCCATCCGCGTGATCCTCAAGCACGCATTGGCTGAGGAACAGCTCGAACAACTCCCGATGATCCCGTCGCCGGGGCGGATTGCCGCGAACCAACGTCCGCCGCTGAGCGAACCCGAATGGCGGCATCTGCTGAAAGTGAGTGCCGAGCGCATCGAGAAGGCACCGAACGCGCGCACCAAGCAGCAACGAACGGACTGCGATCACTTCTGTCGCGTGATGGTCTCCACCGCCGCGCGCGTCGAGGAAATCTACGCCCTGCGGTTCCGCGATTGTCGGTACCGACTTTCCCGCGACCAGAAGCCGCATCTGTTGGTCGCCACGGTGAGCGGCAAGACGGGGACGCGCGAGATCGTGGGAGAACAAGACGCGGCGGATGTCATCAGCGTGCGGGCCGGCAAGCCGGAAGATCTGGTATTCCCGCACGACTGCAGGGATAGCCTGCGCGAGCTGCTGATCGCCGCGAAGCTGCGTACTGATGCGCAAGGCCGGGAGCGCAACAGCAAAAGCCTGCGCGCGACCGGGATCTGCCGCCTGCTGCTCGCGGGCCGGAATGTGACGTGGGTCGCGAAAAATAGCGGCACGTCGATTCAAGTGATTTCCAGCTACTACAGTCGGTACCTGAACGCCGAAGCCTTTATCAGCGAATCGCATCCGGTCGAGCACGAGATCCCGGCGAGCGCCGGGCGAGACTGAGGCGGGGCAGCGATCGGCGTACGGTACGTACCTGTGCAAGTACCTTTCCGACCGACAATCCATCAATTTCCGCACCGATTCATACCCCGTCGCACGTCAGATGCCGTCATAGCCCGCCCGGCCTCGCTCACCGATCCCCCGAGTGAAGTCCCGCCGAAACTGGCGGACACGATGATTGCTTCGGCGCTCCACCATCGCTCCCCGGCACGTCGACCTCCATCCAGATGGCCGTCTGCGAGCATGCGGGAGGCATCCAGCGGGCCGCGAGGGCGTCAGAATTGCCGCTCTCCGCGCACGTGATGACTGGCCCGCGCCCCCACATTACCCTCAGCGGGAGAAAGATGTCAGGCATGTCCTCGGAGACCCCCTGATTCGACTCTGATCGCGTGGCGCGATCCGAGCGCAGACAGTTGTCGCGCGTGGTTTGACAACGCGCGTCGGCTACCCTGTTCGGCGACCACGGTGTGGGTGACGTCGTGGCCGGGTGCCCGCAACGCTACCGCGGGGGATCCGGCGTTCGGCCATTTAACACGGCCTGCGTGAACTCGAGCTCGGGTTCAAGTCACTTTATTCAATTATTTTCTGACAGGCCCTAAGTACTTGTCGAGCCAGTCAAGCGTGTCGCGAACCTCCTCTCGGTGGGGAAGTTCGCCATGACCAGCTTCGTAGATTACCTGTTCCTTGTCTTTGACCGGCGTGCCAAGCAAGTGAAACAGCGGGCCCGACGACGACTCGAGTGGAAACGTGTCGTCGTACCGGCCGTTCAGCATCAACACCGGGATCGTCACCCGTGGCGCGAAGTTCGGCGCGTCCACCTCCGGGAGATCGTACCGAAGCTGGAAGCCTCCAGACGAGAGGACTGCCGCCTTGAATCGCTTCTCGACGGCCAGCAGAGGAGAGGCGGCCGATCCGCCCATGCTGAATCCAAGATACGCCAGTCTCGCGCGATCGATGTCGCTTCGCGTCTGAAGATAATCGAGCGATCGACCGAGATCTTTCGACCACATGATGACGTGGTCGCGGTGGAACGCCGGCGGTTTTCCACCTGGCTGTAGACCGTCTCGCCGCTCGTACGTCCCCTTGTAGATCGGCACGAGCAGCGCTCGGCCGCTCTGGGGGAGATAGCCCAGCGCGTCAGTAATGTCAGACAGGTTAATACGCTGATCGAGGAGTGCATACCCACCGGGGAAATATACGACCGCTTGAAAGGGGGGCGACGCATTCCTTGGCAGAAAGAGTTGCGCGACGACACGTTCGCCGCCGTAGGCTGCGTCGAAGGTCACCTTCTCTCGTATCCAATGCGCAGTCACTTCCGTTTCATCCACGTGCGCGTTCAAGGCGCGCCGGTCGTCGGCGTACAGCTCCGCGTACGCATTGAAGACCTCGTCTGAGATGCGCGGGACTTTCGAGAAATCACGCGACGTGGAGTCGATTTTTGCCGTCGCAGCAGCCGTGGCCGGCGCGTCCAGCTTGACGCACCGAAAGCCGTCATTCGGCCGGCGCATCCAGGGACTCTGCTCGTCGGTGAAATTGAACATGTACGTCGGTTCGCCGAAGCCGCCGCCAAGAATGAACCGCTTGCCGTTGTGGCCCTCGTTCCAGCACCACACCTTGACGTTGCCGGCCATGTCCGTCGTGCCAAATCCGCTCATGGTGCCGGGGCTCCCGACCGCCTGTGTGCCGGCGCCGCGAAAGTTCGCTCCCCGCGTGATCACTCCGCCATCACGATCGGCTTGCGATGCGTTGATCCAGTGGTAGGCCGTCGGAAGGCTCTTGCCCACGAACTCGGCGT
>JANWKK010000195.1 GCA_025451425.1 Gemmatimonadaceae bacterium | reverse complement strand
TGCCGACACCGTCTCGCACCGCTGGCTCGTGACCTGTCACAACCTGGCCCCCAACGCGCCGGGGCAGGCCTATCAGCTGTGGTTCGTGACGGAGCGCGGCCTGCGGATGGCCGCGGTGATGCCGATGGATCGTGACACGCCGATGGTGATCGCCCTCGACATGCCGCGCGGGGCGGGGAAGGTGATGGGAGTGGCGATGAGCGTGGAAGCGCGGGAAGGGTCGGCCGAACCGAAAGGGCCGATGCTGTTTCACGTCGACCTGTAGGCCCTAGTCTCGTTTCCCCGCCAGCTCGTGCACCGTGACGAGCTCGAGGATCTTGAGTTTCCGCTTCCCCATGGGCAGTGTGATGTCGACCGACTCACCCACTTTTCTGCCGAGCAGCGACTTCCCGAGCGGCGAGGCCATCGAGACGGCGATCTCCCCACCGGCCTCGTCGCCCTCGATGAACTCCCCCAGCGTGAGGGCGTAGATCTCTTTCTTCTTTGTTTCGGCGTCATGGACGGTGACCCGGGATCCGAACCCGACGCGATCCTTGGGGATGTCCTTTTCGGACACGTCCGACAGCTTGGACAACCGGAGGCGGAGGTGGTGCACGCGAGCCGTGGCGAACTGCTGCCGCTCGAGCGCCGCCTTGTACTCCGAATTCTCGCGCAAGTCCCCAAGCTCGACGGCGCGCCGAATCTCGCCCGGCAGCGTGACGTTGAGCTCGTACTGTAGCTTCTCGACTTCCTCGCCGAGCTTTTGCTTGAGTGCCTCGATCATGTGCGTGTCGGGTCCAGTACAACAAAATGGAGCGCCCGACCGTGCAGGCCGGGCGCCTCACCGCAACGTACGCCTCGACAGACACTTCCGCAAATGGCGGACCCGCTGAGATCTCCACGCGCACATCATCCCGGCAGCGCTAGCTTCGTCGAATGATCGAAATTCAGCGCTTCGGCGATGTAGAACGCATTCGCCTTGCGAGCTGGGGCAGTCGCATTGCCGGTATGGACGTGAGCGCCTACCTCGTCCACGGCGTCCTCATTGACAGTGGCTTTCCGCACGCGCATCACGAGTTGACCCGCTTCCTGAAAGAACGGCCAATAGTCGGCGCGATGCTCACGCACTATCACGAGGACCATGCAGGAAACACCCAGCTGCTTGCAGCTCGCGGTACTCCCGTGGCGATGCACAAGCTCACTCGCGAACGTCTCGAGGAAGCGGCGAGGATTCGCCTCTATCGTCGGGTCGTATGGGGAACACCTCCCCCTCTGACGTCGCCGCTGCGGGAATTTGCTTCCGAAGCTCCACTCGAGTTCGTCCACACGCCTGGTCACAGCACGGATCATCAGATCGTATGGGATCCGGGAACCGCCACTCTGTTCTCGGGCGATCTCTGGCTCGGCGTCCGCGCGACGGTGATGCACGAGAGCGAGAATCCGTTTCGCATCGTCGAAAGCCTGCGCACGGTGCTCGCCCTCACACCCGAGCGCATGTTCGACGCGCATCGCGGCCCAGTGCGCGACCCCGTTGCCGCGATCACGGCGAAGATTGGATACCTGGAAGACACCATCGCCAGCATCGCCGCAAAGCAGGCTGCGGGTTGGAGCGACCGCGCGATCCTTCGGCGCCTCCTCGGCGGAGACGAGCGAGTGGCAATTGCCTCTGCCGGCGAATATTCGCGAATGAATTTTGTGCGCGCGGTGCGCAGGGTGCGTGGCGCGTGACGCGTGGTGCGCCACGCCTACCGGTGCATCGGTAACACCGTCTCGGTGCGCTCCGCGTTTGCCGGCTCGTGGCCAGCCCGACGATATTCCTTCGTTAGGCGATCGAGCATCTCCTCGCGACGATCGAACAGCCGTTTGAGCGGACGGGCGGTGTGACGGGCATGCGCGTACGCCGTGAGCAGCGGCAATGCTACAGTCGAATCCAGATAGCATACGACCGCGTCCGGCAGGCGATCTGGATCGATCTTCCCCCAGCTCACTGCCTCTGCCGGCGTGGCACCGGAGAGGCCACCCGTATCGGGCCGCGCATCGGTGATCTGCAGGAAGTAGTCGTGCCCTTTCTCGTCGATGCCGAGCACTTCCTGAATCTGCGGCTCGGTCTGAAGCATGAAGTTCTTCGGGCTGCCACCGCCGCAGATGAGCACGGCCGAGCGGCCGCCGCGTCGCTTCTTCGCGCCACGTTTCGCATCGAGCACGATCGACGCCGTCTCGTTCACGTCCAGATTCGGATCGATGACACAGCGGTTTCCGTCGAGCGCGAGCGCGGCGACGTTCATCCCGATCGAGGAATCGCCGGGTGACGACGTGTAGATGGGCACACCCGCCGTGTACGCCGCGGAAAGCAACGACTTCTGCCCGATGCCTAACGCTTTCTCACGCTCGCGAACGTACTTGCCGCACAAGTTGTGAAATTCGGCGCTCGACATCGAACGCTGAAACTCCTTGCCCTGAATGATCGTGCGGAAAAACGCGTCCGTCGAAAGCAGGACGTCGTAGTCGAAGAAGATGTCGTAAATCCGAACGACGCCTTCCTCGCGCAGCACGACGTCGGACTCCTGCGCGTTGCCGCGGTGCATCGCGAGGCCGAGCCCGAAGTGCGTGTCGTGATACAGATTTGCACCCGTCGAGATGATCCAGTCGACGAAACCACTCTCGATCAGCGGAATGATCGCCGCCATGCCCAGGCCGGCAGGCGTCAATGCACCGGTGAGCGTCATTCCAACGGTGACGTCATCGTCGAGCATTTTGTGTGTGAACAACTGGCACGCCTCGCGCAACCGAGCCGCGTTGTAGGCGAGAAACGTCCCGTCGATCAGTTCGGCGACCCGCTCGCTGCCATCGATACGCCGTGGATCGATCCGATCGCCGCGTAGGAACCGGCTGGTCTCGTGCGCGGTATGACGCTCGCCCGAACGCTCGCGCTCCTCCGCCGCCCGCTTTTGCGTCGCCTTTGGCCCCGCGGCGGACGCGCGCGCACGTTTGGCCGCTCCGTGGCGCGACGACTTGAGCCCACCGCGCTCGCGCCCATTCCCTCGCGAGTTGTCGTCCCTCTTCTTCCTCGCCATTGCTCGCTCGTCAATTGAAACTTGCTAAACGTCGCGGCCAGCGTTGCGCGCCGCCTTTGTCGCCACTTCCCGCGGAAGGATCGACCGCTGCTGTGATTCGTAGGCTTCGACGATCGCTGAGCACGCTTCTTGGGGGTCGTCGGTGAGCAGAATCAGATTCAGGTCTCCCGGTGAGATCTTGCGCTCGCCGAGCACGCGGGACTGCAACCAACGAATCAACCCTGCCCAATAATGGCGGCCGAACATGATCACCGGGAATTGATAGATCTTCCCCGTCTGAATCAGCGTCAGTGCTTCGAACGCCTCGTCGAGCGTGCCGAAGCCTCCCGGAAAGATGATGAATGCGTTTGAATACTTGATAAACATCGTCTTCCGCACGAAGAAATAGCGGAAGTTGATCAGCGTATCGACATAAGGATTCGCGCCTTGCTCGAATGGCAGCTCGATGTTGCAACCGATGGAGCGGCCGCCGGCGGTGCGCGCGCCCTTATTCGCTGCTTCCATGATCCCCGGTCCGGCGCCGGTGATGATCGCGAAACCCTGCTCGGCGAGGAGACGTGCCGTCTCTTCTGCGGCCTGGTATTGCGGATCGTCAGGGTGCGTGCGCGCGGACCCGAAGATCGTCACTCCTTTCGTTACCGTCGCGAGGTTGTCGAATCCCTCGATGAACTCGCCCATGATGCGCAGGACACGCCACGGATCGGTCCGGGTGAAATCCGCGGCTTCGCTCGGTGCTTGGAGCAGCTTCTCGTCTTCAGTGACTGGACCGACGAAGCTGCGAATCGAATCGTCGATGATGCGCGTGGCGCCCGATGCGCGTGCCGCGGTTCGCTCGGATGGTGGTGTGCGTCCGGCCGCTCGGTGGCCCGCTTCCGTCCGCTCGCGGAGATACTCCTGCGCCTCGAGCGCCGCTTCGGCGAGAAGTTGTGGATCGGATCGCTTGCCGGTCGCGGTTCGTGGTGACCGCCGCCCAGTTCGCGGCTTGCGCCGTCGATCTTCGCCAGCGTCCCCTCCGTTATTCTTATTTCTCGAAGGCATTCAAAAGTGTTGATGTGACATGGCGAACGCAGCCAAGGTCCGCGCTGTCGGTGACGATGCCCGGACAAGTCTATCGGGCTCGGGGGGGAGTTCGCTAGCAAGTTGAGGGCGATGAGTTGCGTGCCGGTTCACGCTTTGCGTAAAGCTGGCTGGTGCACTCCTCGAGTAATGTGACTTCTCACGCGAAATGACGTGCCTGTAATCATCATCATCGCCGACGGCGTACGTCCCGACACACTCTCCGCCTCGCTCGGACGCGCGGGGGATCAATCGCCAAGGGCGCCGGCGATCGCTCGCCTTCGCGATGACGGTGCCTTTTTCACCATCACGTCATGCTTTCCGTCGGTCACGGGGCCGGCATACGCGCCATTTCTCATGGGTCGTTATCCGGGGGCCGTGGGCCTTCCCGGGTTGCGTTGGTTCGATCGCAGCCGCGCGACGTGCTCGTTCCCGTCCTTTTCGCGCAGCTACGTTGGCCACCAGATGCGCCGTGTCGACGAGGATATCGATCCCGGAGCGCCCACGGTCTTCGAGCTTTCCGAGCACAGCGTCGGCGCACTGAGTGTGATCAGCCGAGGGCTCGCGCCGAGCGGACGCGTCGCCACTTTCGGTGTTCAGAGCCTTCGCGCCTTACGTTCCGCGGCGCGCGTCGCGCGAACACATTTCAGCGGCAACGTACGCGGCTGGCTCGACTTCGATCGCGACATCGTGGAGGAAGTCGTTAGGCGTGTGCGCGAGGAGCGCCCTGATTTCGTGTTCGCCGCGCTGACGGGAATCGACAAGACGTCGCACGCGGAGGGGCACGACGCGCCGATCGTCGGCGACGCGATCGGCATCGTTGACGAGCTCGTTGCACGTATCCGCGACGACGCCGAGCGGCTCGGCTACTGGGACGACACGCACGTGTGGATCACGAGCGATCATGGCCATTCATCTGTTCGCTCGCACGATGATCTCGAGCGCGGGATCTCTTCGCTGGGGCTTCGCGTGATGGCGCATCCATGGATTTTTACTCTCGCGCCGCAGGCGGCGGTGATGGTGAGCGGCAACGCGATGGCGCACGTGTACGTGGAGCTCGAGCGACGGCATCGTCCGTTCTGGGGCGCGCTGCGATCGCGCTGGGAGCCGCTCGCGCAAACTCTGCTCGAGCG
>JANWKK010000194.1 GCA_025451425.1 Gemmatimonadaceae bacterium | reverse complement strand
GGGAGGAGCTAGGCTCTAGCCCCTAACCCCTAGCCCCTTGGTTCTTCAGATCAGGTAAACGATCGTAAACAAGATGATCCAGACGAGGTCGACGAAGTGCCAATACAATCCAATCACCTCGACGCCGCGGTGATCGGCTTGCGTGTACTTCCCGCGAAACGCCTTCTGGGTGACGAAGATCATGCAGATCACGCCGATCGACACGTGGAAGCCGTGAAAGCCCGTCATCGTGTAGAACGTCGAGCCGTACAAGCCCTCGGACGGCACGAAGCCCTTCTCGATCAGATGCGTGTATTCATAACCCTGAATACCGACGAACGTGGCTCCAATGATCACCGTCGCGAGCAGCCAGAGACGAAGTTGCTTTAGAAAACCGTCCTGCGCGGCGGCGAAGGCTTTCACCATCGTCACCGAGCTGCAGATCAGCAGGAACGTGTTCACCGCGGTTACCGGTATGTTCAACACCACACCGGGTGGCTTCCACGACGAGGGGTGCGCAAAGCGCAGAATCACGTATGTCCCGATCAGCGCGGTGAAGAACATCACCTCCGAGCCGAGGAAGATCCACATCCCAAGTTTTTCATTGTAGACACCTGCTCCAGCCGCACGCGATGGCGGCGGGAGCATGACGTCTTCGTGCATTGCGGCGTGCGCCATGTCTGCCTCCTCAGTCGCCAGCGGGTTGTGGATGTGCCGTGCCCATTCCGCCGGGCATCGGCATGTTCTGCGGGATGTAGTCCTGATCGGAATGCGGTGAGCTGTACTCGTACGGTCCGCGATAGACCGTTGGAACCACGTCACCGAAATTGCCGTGCGGGGGTGGCGACGACACCGTCCACTCCAATCCGTTGTCCAGCCACGGGTTCATCGGCGCTTTCTCACCCTTGAACCAGCTGATGATGAAGTTTGCGGCGAAGATGATCTGCGTCGCGAACAGACAGAACGCGCTGATCGAGATGAACTGGTTCACCGGCTGCATCTCTTTGAGGAACGCGTACTGCGTCGGATCGTAGATGCGCCGCATGTGCCCGTGCAATCCGAGCTGGTGCATCGGGAAGAAGGTGCAGTTGTAGAACACGAACGTCAGCCAGAAGTGCACCCTGCCCCAGAACGGATTCATCAGCCGCCCGAACATCTTCGGGTACCAGTACGTGACGGCGGCAAAGATCGCGAACAGGCTTCCACCAAACAACACGTAATGAAGGTGTGCGACAATAAAATACGTGTCGTGGATGTAGATATCGAATGGCGAGGCGGCCATGAACACGCCGCTCAAGCCGCCGATGACAAACATTGAAACAAACGCGAGGGCGTGCAGCATGGGCACATGAAACGTGATGTTCCCCTGCCAGATCGTGCCTAACCAGTTAAACGTCTTGATCGCGGATGGCACGGCGATGAGCAACGTCGAAATCATGAATGTCGTGCCGAGCGTCGGATTCATGCCGCTCTGGAACATGTGGTGTCCCCACACGCCCCAGCCGAGGAAGCCGATCGCGATGATCGCGAGCACCATCGACGTATATCCAAAGACCGGTTTCCTCGCACCATTGGCGATGATATCGGACACCATTCCCATCCCGGGCAAGATCAGGATATAGACCTCGGGGTGGCCGAAGAACCAGAACAGGTGCTGCCAGAGCAGCGGCTGCCCGCCGGCTTGCGGATCGAAGAAGTGCGTCCCGATCGTCTGGTCGAACAGCAACAGGATCGCCGCGCCCGATAAGACTGGAATCGCGAGCAACACCAGACAAGCCGTGACAAACAATGCCCAGATGCTCAACGGCAGCCGGAACCAGTTCATGCCCGGCGCCCGCATGTTGATCACGGTCGTTATGTAGTTGAACGATCCCATGATCGACGAGAGTCCGAGAATGATCAGGCTCAGACACCAGAATATCTGTCCCAGGTGAACCCCAGTAAGATCTGACCTCGCGCTTAGGGGTGCGTATGAGGTCCAGCCTGCGGCGGCGCTGCCTCCCTCAACAAAAAACCCAGCGAGCATCAGCAATCCCGCCGGCACCGCCGTCCAGAACGACGCCATGTTGATGCGCGGGAACGCCATGTCCGGCGCGCCGATCTTGAGCGGAATTAAGTAGTTGCCAAACACACCGACGAGCAGGGGCATGATCGCGAAGAAGACCATGAACGTGCCGTGCATCGTGACCGCCGAGTTGTAGAACTCCGGCAGCACGACGCCGTTGTTCGTGTACGTCTCGGGGAGGAGCGTTCCACCGGGCAACGGTCTGCCGGGGAATCCGAGCTGCCAACGCATCACCATCGCCAGCGTGCCACCGAGCAGCAAGAACGAGAGACTCATGATCAAGAACTGAATCCCGATAACCTTGTGATCGGTGGAGAAGATGTATTTGCGAATGAAGGACCGATCGTCCACATGCGCGTGGCCGTGGTCGTGAGTGTACGCAGAAGTACCTGTCGCGGTCGTCGCCATAGTTTGAGCCTTCAGCGTTGGGCGACCGAGTGGGCTTGCGCCACCCAGCGGTCGTAGTCTTCCTGCGTGTGGACGGTCACGACGGCGCGCATGCGGTAGTGCCCCAAACCGCACAGCTCCGCGCACCCGAGCTCGTACGTTCCGGTCTTCGTCGGTTGGAACCAAACGCGAATGTGCATCCCAGGTACTGCGTCCTGCTTGATCCGAAATGCCGGGACAAAGAAAGAATGAATCGCGTCCTCTGACGTGAGCGTCGCCACGGTCGGCCGATTGACGGGGACGTGCAACTGTCCGCGCACAGTGAAGTCATCGGCCGTTCCCATCTTTCCATCCGCGCCGGGATAGGTGACGTTCCACTCGAACTGTTTGGCGTGGATCTCGATTGGCATCGCGTCAGGCGGTACGCCATTGCGACCTTTGATCTTGTCCCACGCCGGCGCGCTCGCGAGCCCAATGATCACGACGACCACCGCCGTGACGCTCGTCCAGATCACCTCGGCCCTCGTGCTGCCGTGGACGTACACGGCTTTGCGACCTGGGCGCTTGCGGTATCGGATGAGGAACACGACGAGCGCAGCCTCGACGACCACGAAGGCGACGCCAGTCACCACGAGAATCCAGTAGTAAATCGGGTCGATGTCGCCGACGAATGTCGACGCACCGGGTGGAAGCATCCAGCTTAGAAATTTGTCCATGTCACGCCTTCGGACCGCTGAAGGTAAAGTCGGCCGTCTTCGTTTCGCCGGCGCCGACGGTGACGGTCTGCGTCTGCGTGCCTAACTTCTCATGCCATGCTTCGATCGTGTATGTGCCCGCGGGAAGATTCTTGAGCGAGAACGAGCCATCGGGACCCGACGTCGCAAAGAACGGATGCGGCAGCACGCCGACCCACGCGTGCATCCATCCGTGCACGTTGCACTCGAGCGGGACCATGACTTCCGGCTTCGAGAACGACCGTTTCGACGTCATGCCGGCACTCGGCTGACTGATGTTGAAGCCGCGGTTGTCCTTCGGGATGGCCTTGATGTTGTGCAAAACGTTGTCGTCGTTCTTGATGACAATATCCTGATCGACCTGGACGCCGAACACGCGCGGATGATAGAGGCATCCGCTCTGATCGATCTCGACGGAGGTCGTCGGTTTCGGGTAGGTTGCGCCAGCTGGCAATCCGCTTTTCACATATACGAACACGTTGCCGAGCTTCCCATCACTCACGACGAACTGCGGATCGGTCGGCGGCGAGGTGTACTTGCTTTGGCAGGCGCTTTCCTGACTCATGTCGATCTTCGGGTTCGCCGGTGCAGCGCCAGTGAAATGAATGACGCCTGAGACCGTGGCGTTGCCGGTTGGGCCGGCCGCACCGCCGGCGGCCGCACTCGCACCCGAACCTCCAGCCTGCGCGACTGCGCCGGTGCTGCTTCCCGCGCTCGCGTTTCCCTTGCTGCCACCACATCCCCCGAGGCCAAAGGCGACAGCGACCGCGCCAAGCATCATTCTTCTCATCGTTCCTCCATGTGTGATGAATCGGCAGCGCTCCCGCCGTTTTCAGCGCGGCGTTGAGCGCGTGTGACTAACAACATTCCAAGTCCAGCCGACAAAGCGATCATGACGATCGGCGCGACAAAAACGCTCTTCGGTGTCGGCACATCGAGATAGACCATGTACCAGGTGCTGACTGCTCCGCGAATCTCGTCTTCACCGCTCGAGCCGTCGGCGGCGAAGAAAGCGACCGGGATCGCGCGTCCCGTGTTGAAGTGGGGTACCTGCGTCGTATCGCTCGACGCAAGCAGCGGCCGCGTAAAGACAACCTGCCACTGTCCGTCGACGTATTTCGCCGACTGCTTGACGCTCACGTTAGGCAGGGCGGTGAACTTGCCGATGCCGGTTTGGGTTCCTTCTTCGAGCCGCGGCTCGCTCGTCCAACGCCAGGCGTAAACGGGCATCTTGGCGTCGCCACCGAGGAAATAGGGGCGCTTCGATTCGTCGTTAGGGTTCTGCGCCCATTGCACGACGAGGCGATCGGGGCCTTGTTGCGTGGCGAGCGGCCCGTCGACGTCGGTGAGCGTCTTCGACATACGCCCGAGCCACTCGTCCCACACCGGATCCGGGCTCTTCGACGGATCGTCCCACACGACGCGCAACGACAGCGTGGTGCCGTCGTGCAGCGCCTGTACCCAGAGGCCGTCGACCGTCGGCGCGAACCAGCGTGGCTTGGCGATGATCTGCCCAACGAGCGGCACCCAGAATCGCTCGACGTTCTGCCAGGCGGCGGCGTCGGGCGTCGTCGGTAGCGCCGTGGCGCTGCGCGCGGCGCGGATTACTTCGCGAGGCTCCGGCGCCTTCTCCGGCGACAGACTGTGCACGTATTGCGCGACGCGCCAGAGCTGTTCGTCGGTGATGAGCTTATTCTCTATTGCATCTTGAAACGACGGCATCGGCGTTCCGTCGAGGCCCGTACGAAGTCGCGTGTAGATCGCGTTGACCGTATTCCCGCCTCGGAACTTCCAGTTCTCGGTGAGATCGGCGGGACGAATCGGATTCCCGTAATCGTCTTTCAGCGTCGGCGCCGACTTGCCGTCGGCCCGGCCTGCCATGCCGTGACACTTGGAGCACTCGAGCTTCTGGAACGCGGCCTTGCCTTCGTCCAATCCGTTCCCACTCGGCGCATTGCCGATCGCGATGAGCTTCGCCTTCGTATCCTTGAACGAGCTCGGCGAGAAGTCCTTTATGTACTGAATGACGGCCCCGATCTCGCCCGCGCTCAGCCGTGACTTCCACTCCGGCATCGCGGTGCCGGGCATGCCGACTTCGATGATGTGCCGAAGGTCGTCGTCGGTCGGAATCTCGCCGCTGGCGGTGGTTCGAATCTTATAAACACCCTTCGTGAAGTCACGCGGGTGAGGAAGCATCGCCTTCGATCCATAGCCATCGCCCGCACCGGCGTCGCCGTGACAGCCAGCGCACCATTTATCGTAGACGACCTTTCCATTTTGTGCGTAGATCGGCGCGGACAAACCGACTAGAGCCGTGGCCGCAAGCACGAGGGATCTGATTCTCGGCGACCAACGTTGGCTCCTCCCGAGATCGGCCATCCATGGGTTGAACACCGAAGCGGCCGGAAACGGCACTGAAAACGCACGGATGAAAGAGCGACAACGATCTTTTGAAAGGTTCTTCCGGCATTTCTGGGAAAGTCGCGAAGCAGCAGAGTGCTGGGGCCGCTGAAACCGCTGACACGCGCTGACGCCGCTGATGTGTTTCGTCTGTGCCGCGAGGTCCTCGCACGGGTGTCGATTGCTTTCTGAGTGCTTTGGGAAGACCGCAAGACCAATGGGGCCTCGCCGGCGCACTTTAGCAGAGACAAACAATCTGACCTGGTACGTGGAGCCCTGCCATCCAGAGGAGTCGTCAGCGGCTTCAGCGCGTGTCAGCGGTTTCAGCGGCCACTTTCCCCTACGGAAGGCGCTCATGGTGAGGCGGATGCCGTCGGCGTCAATCGCGACCGACGAATCAGAAGTTCTCATTTCTTGACACCTCCCGTAGGCGGTGCCGTGGGCTCTTTAGTGCCTGTGGGATTCTTCTGCTCCTCCGGCGTCGCTTCCCAGCGCCGCGGCTGCCAGCCCGTCTGGTCGTACAGGAAAATCACCACCGACCAGATCTCGTCCTCGGTGAGATAATTCTCCCATACCGGCATCGCCGAGTTCCAGGGCGTTCCTTCACGAGGAAGGCCAGGCCCTCCCTTTGCGATCCGCCAGAACACGTAACTCTCCGTGAGCTGCGCGATCGTGCCGTTATCGGAGAAGTTCGCGGGCGACGGGCTGAAACCGTGTGCGAAGTGGCCCTGTCCGTCGAGGTGATCGCCGTGGCAGGCGATGCAGTTCGAGTAGTAGACGCGTCGTCCTTCGCGCAGATGATCCGCCATCGATCCCGTCTTGCGCAGCGGATTCTCGAGGCCGGAGAGCGCGATCGTCTTTCCGCGAAAGGTGATCTGTCCCGGCGGAGCAGGGTGGATCGAGCGCAGCTCGATCGGGGCTTCGACGCGCGGGCGCGCCTGTTGAAAAGTCTCGAAACCTAGCAGCACAGGCACGGCGACGAGCAGCCCGAGGCGGAGCCAGCGCTTGTCCTGGTCGACGAGCGTCGCGTGGAGCGGCTCCTTGAACAGCCGCCACCGCTGCTCATCGCTGCTCACGAAGATGAGCACGCCCACAATGGCGATGAACATGTACTGCAGCACCACACTGCGTGGGACCGGAGCACTGGCGCCGCGAAATACGAATGGGAAGACGTACTGGACGCCTACCGTGAAGGTGAGATAGGCGACGACCAACAGAATCACGGCCTGCCAGAAGGGATGCCGGAGAACGAAACGGATTCGCGTCATTTCTTGTTGGCGAGGAAGTTGACGAGCGCCTCCAACTGGGCGGCGCTGAGCATCGTCCCGAAGGTGCCGGGCATCATACCCGCGAACTTCTCGTACCCTTTCGTCGTGTCGCTGCTGGGATTGAGTATCTTCTTACGAATCGAGGCTGCCGACCGCCGGCTGCCGACGTGATCCCATGCCGGACCAAGCGGCGTGCCCTTGCCGTCAAGTTGATGACAACCGATGCAGCCCTTCTCGCTGTACAGCTTCACCGGGTCAAGCGTCGCCGTCAGCGCTGGACCTGCTGGTGCGGGCGCGGCGCCGCCAGCCGCCGGCGCAGGAGACGTCCGCTTAATGTCGTCCGCGGTGACGTCGACCGTTCCGCCTTGTGACTCGAGGAACGCGACCGCCGCCCAGATCTGATCCTCCGAGAGCTGCTTCTGCATCTCTGGCATGATCGGATCGAAGCCAGGGACGATGTACGCCTGCGGCTTCACCAGCGACTCGTACAGGTACGCCTTGCAATCCATGCCCGGCTTGCGCGTGCCGCAGCGCGCGCCGATCGCACCCTGGCCCTTGTAATCGGTGATGAGATTCGGAGCCCGCGTGCCGAGTCCATGACAGGCAGTGCAGCCGCCGGCGCCGTTGAAGATCTTCTCACCAGCCGCGACGAGCTGCTCCGGCGTGACACTCGTGCCAAGGGCCAACGCTTCTGGAACTTCCGACTGAAGCTGCGGAATGATGTGCGCAACGGTCGTGTAGAATCCAACCACGATGAGCGCCAGCGCGAGAACCTTGAGATTCGTCTTCCACATGGCGTCAGTCTCCCGTCACGGGTGTCGCGCCGTGGCCCGGCACATTCACACCTTTTGGAATGGCGACGCCGCGCGCCTCCTCGGCGTGCGCAATCGACGCGCGTTCCGCGAGTGAGCCGAGCCAGAAGATGAACGCGACGAGGGAGAGGAAAATCAGAACGCACGTGCTGATCATGTTCGCGGCGTAGCCTAACGCGGGCGTGAACGCCTGGTCGCTATAGTCCCGCATGACCTCCCAGACATGCCAGTGTTGTCTTATGCCGCTGCGTGCAAATCCCATCAAGCCCATCAGCCAAGTGAACGTCACGGCGAGCACGAAGAGCGCATACTGCGAGCGCTCGGGCATCTGTCCCCAGCGAATCTCGCCGCGCGATTTCGCGCCGCGGCCGATAAAGGCGTCGATGACGGACACGCCGAGGATGCACGCGAGCACCGCGAGCACCTGGTACACGCTGAAGCCGATGCGAACGATCGCTTCGACGAAATAGCCGTAGACACCGTAGAAGAGCACGACACCGGCAGCGATCAGAAACATCGCGCCCTGAATCAGCGTCCCTGTTTTCGCCCACGGTACCACGGCCTCCTTATTGGCGCGCCGATAAATCAAGAACGACAGGAACGTCGTCAGGATCATGAGATTCACCGCCGTGTTCTTCGCGCTCATGACGCCGAGGACGTTCAGGAAGGGATGGTGCTCACCACCCATCGCCGCGAGCTCCTGGCGCGTCGCGATCATCGTATGCGGCGTCGACCATGCGATCCAGCAGACGATGAGCAGCAGCAGCATCCACTTCGTATATGGAACGAAGCGCTCCGCGCCCGGAATACGTCCCATGCCTAACCACAAGTAGTAGTTGGCGCAGAGGAAGAGCACGCCGATGAGCACGGCCTGCACGATCCAGAGCCAGCTCATGAAGCCGCCCATCATCGTGATGCCCATCTGCTGGTTGTACTGATAGATCTCTCTGCCAAACCAGTACCCGGCGAAGGGAAGGACGACGAGCGTCGAGATCGAGATAAAATTCCCGACGTAGCCCATCCAGTCATAATGCGCCCGTTCTTCATCCGTCTTGGCCGCC
>JANWKK010000193.1 GCA_025451425.1 Gemmatimonadaceae bacterium | reverse complement strand
GCTCCTGCGCGCGCGCCGAATCCATCTGCACGACCTGACGCGGGCGGCGTTGTCCCTGGGGCCGAGCGGCTTGCTGCTGCGCCCCGAGCGACGCCGCGAGGACGCTCACTGCCGCGGCAGCACGAATGAACGAATGGTGGGGGATTCTCATGAGTGACTCCACTTGGGTGCTTCAGATTCTACGAACGGCGCGAACATACCGCTGAGCACAGCCCTTCAGAAGAACTCTCAATAAATGCGACCGAGGTTGGTGACGAGCCCAGCGTAGACGCCACGTGGCTGCTGGCCGGAGACAGGAATGATGACGCCCGCGTCGAGCGCGAACGATCGCCATGCGCCTAACGTGGGTCCGGTGAGGATCGCGATCGTCGGCGGGCTGCCGGCCGGCCCATGAGTTCCCGGAAAGCCAAAGCATTCGAGCTGCCACCCGACCGGCCCGGCAACCGGAAAGCCACTCGAGCCAGTCCAGAACGTCGTCGTTCGTGGCACCGTGGAGCCGTCACCGCCGTGCTGCGTCAGCCCGACGTTGAGATCGAGGCTCACCGGTCCGATCGAGCGACTGTCGATGAGAATGAGGCCGAAGTCGGTCGTGTTCGTGCCGCGGTCGCCGCCGGTTGGGAACTTGACGAATGGAAGGATTGCAAACCGTTGCATCGGCCCGTCGCCATCGACCAACCGCCATTTCACGCCGACCGAGAAGTCGGCCGCGCCTAACGGCACACCCGTCGCGCTCTGCACGGGAAGGAACAGCGAGAGCTGCGCGCGCGGCGCAAGTCCGATCTTGGCAACGGTCGGCACGAGGAATGTGTGCGTCCCGTCGACATTGCGGTCGCTCTCGACACCGGTCTCGATCTCCAGATAGCCAGGTGCGACCGTCCCCGCGTGCGTCGCGACACTCGGACGCTCGGGCTGGACCTGCCGTGGATCGATTGCCGTTGGATTCTCTGACGATACGGCGGGCGCGCAGGCGACAAGCGCCGAAAGTGTCATCGCGATCGAAGCGAAAGATCTGCAGGGGAAGACAATCACGGCTGTGCTGCCACGGACGACGCCCCGCGCCCCTCCCTCGCCACGACCGCAAGACTCAGGTTACCGACGCGATCAACCACATTCACCACTACCTTTTCGATCTCACCACTCCCAGACAGACCGAGACGGTGCGACCGCACTTCGTTAGGCAGGATCACCGTCGTCCACTGTCCGCCCTGCAGCGTGCGCACCAGCCAGAGCCACGGCTTCGACCCCGCCGCCGGCGTCAGGCGCACATAGCGCTCACCGGTAGCGCTCGACGACATCAGCGTTGCCGTCGGACGTGGCGGAATTGCGCCGCCAAGCCACGGGCTCGCTGGCACGAGCGCCGGCTCGGCGTAGAGCGGCGCAAGCTTCGCGTCGATGCTATCGACGTCTCGCATCAGCCCTTTCATGCTGAAGAAGACATTCCCCGTCGCGCCTCCATTGGGTGCCTTGCCGATACTGGCCCTCGTTAGGTTGACCTGTTGGACAATCTCGTCGGCGCGCCAGCCCGCTCGGCTGCCAGACTGGGTCTGCGTCGAGTCGGTGACACGATGCAGGCCATTTCCGATCCAGAGATTCCGGTGCTTGAGATTCTGCGACGCCCACCAATCGAGCAACACCGGATAGCTCTGCGGCGAATCGATCGCCCAGTAGAGCTGCGGTACCCAATAGTCTACCCAGCCGTTGCGCAGCCACTTCCGCGTGTCCGCGAAGATTTCCTGGTACGCATCGAAACCCGGCGTCACGCTCGGCGGATTCCCGGGCCGCCAGATCCCGATCGGACTCACGCCGAATCGCACCCACGGCTTCGTCGCATGCACGCCCCGATACAACGACTCGACCAGGAGATCGACATTGTGCCGCCGCCAGTCATCGCGTGAAAGCGTCCCGCCGCCTTTGCGATAACGTGCGTACGTTGCCGAATCCGGAAAATCGATCGGGTGTCCGCTCGCGTCATTCTCGCTGTACGGATAGAAGTAGTCGTCGATGTGGACGCCATCGATGTCGTAGCGCTTCACGACGTCGAGGACGACCTTCACCGCCTCCGCGCGCACGGCTGGGTCCCCGGGATCCATCCACAGATAGCTTCCGTACTGCCTGACGAGTGACGGCGACGTCCGGCTCAGGTGCGTGCGTGCCGCGTCACTCAGCGGCTTTGCATAACGAGCGCGATATGGATTGAACCAAGCGTGCAGCTCGATGCCGCGCTTGTGTGCTTCGGCGACGGCAAAGGCGAGCGGATCCCACGCCGGCTCGGGCGGCCGGCCCTGGCGTCCGGTCAGATACTCCGACCACGGCTCGAGACGCGAATCGTACAGCGCGTCCGTCCCTGGACGAATCTGGAAGATGATCGCGTTGAGATGCAGCGCGACGGCCTTGTTCAGGATCGCGAGCAGCTCCCCTTGTTGCGACCACGTGTCGAGATCCGGACGCGATGGCCAGTCGATGTTCCCCACCGTCGCCACCCACGCCGCGCGGAATTCCCTGCGCACCGGAGGCGGATCCTGGGCGTGGAGCGTGGCGCGTTGGGCGTGGAGCGTGACGCCGGAAAGCGCGGCAGCAAAACAGGCGAATAATCGGCGAATCGGCATGGCTGCAACGTCACCACCGGAGCCTCTCGATTCAACCGCCTCGGCTTATTCGCCCGCCCGCAACACGGGGGTGACAGTGCCTGCGCTGCTGCGTCCATCTACGGAGTGCCGGCCAGGCCCGCGTGCCTCTCGAAACAATCCGGAGCCCTTTCATGCACAACCGAGTCGTTGCCCAAGCGGTGCGAATGAACGCGCCCTTGTCGATCGTTTTGCTCTCCGTAGTCAGCGCGTGTGAAGTGCCGACCAAGCTCCCGATCTGGGACCAGACCTGGGTGATCCCGGGCGACAGCACGCGCGTCAGCGTCAGCGAGCTGCTGCCAAAGACAGGCGAGCTTACAGTGTCGACGTTGGGCGGCCAGCCGGTTTTCGCGCTGAGCATCGCGGCGCCGGCGGCGGTCAGCCGCTCACTTGGCCAGGTCTGCAACCCATGCGCGGCGGCCAATGGCACGACAGTGCCGAAGCCCGCGTTCTCGATCAGCGACTCGACGCCGGTGACGCTTCCTACCGATCTCGTTGCGGCGACGATCGTGAGCGGCGGCTTCACTTACACGATCACCAACAACTTCTCGTTCGATCCGATTCGGCCGAGCGCCGCGGGCGCGCCGTACGGCTATTTCGTGATCAGAGTCATGAACGGGACGACGCTTGTCGCGCTCGATTCGGTCGATGGATCCACCGTCGCCATCGGCAAGAACGGCGCGACGCTGCAGCGACCGCTCCCGCTCAACGTCAGCGGAGGTCTTTCCATAACGAGTAGCAAGCCGGTCGAAGTTTACTTGACGCTCAACTCGCCGCAGGGCGATCCCGTTACGATCAACACGAGCCAGAGCTTCTCGGTCGCCATTCAGCCAGCGCCGATCGCGCTCAGCCAGGCGCAGGTGCAGGTCTCCAACCAGACCATCAACGCCGCGCAAACCAGCGTCGATCTCAGCTCGGTGAGCGACCAGTCGCTGATCAATCGCGTTCAGGGAGGGACGCTGCACCTGAATATCGCGAGCCCGTTCGGAGTTCAGGGAACGCTCACGGCGACGTTCGCGATCCCTGGCAGCGCGACGGCGATCGTCAAGTCGATTCCACTCACGACAGCGGCGAATCAGACCGTTGATGTGCCACTCACTGCCGCCGAACTGAAGTCGCTTTTTGGGCACGACGCCACTCTGTCGGTGTCGGGCAGTGTCAGCTCGCCGACCGGCTCGGTGACGTTGACGCCGACGCAGGCCCTCCAAGTCACGAGCACCTTCCAGATCATCCTGAGCACGACGGAGAGCTGAGCCATGACTCGCTTACCTTTTGCAATCGTCCGGTCCGCGTTCTCCGTCGCTCTCTGCGTCGCGCTCGCCGCGCCTGTCCAGGGGCAGCTTGTCAGCGCCAGTGCGGCGTCATTGGCGTTAGGCGACAACTACACCGCGCTCGCTCGCGGCTACAACGCCGTGAACTGGAATCCGGCGGGACTCGGCATGCCCGACAATCCGTTCATGTCGTTCAGTGTTGCCGGACGGGGCGCGGCCGGGATGGATCCGATCTCGCTCAGCGATCTCGCGAAGTACAGCGGCGTCGTCGTGCCGAACGCCGTTCTGGCGAGTTGGCTCTCGCGCGTACGGGCGCAGGGCGGCCAGAAGCTCGATGCCGAGGGCGCAGGCTCGTTCGCCTTGAGCGTCGGCCCGTTCGCGGTGCAGCTCTCCACGAATGCGTACGAGCGCGGCAAGCTCAGTCCTGACGCGATCGAAGTGCTGTTGTACGGCAATACCGGGCTCACCGGCACGCCACGCGACATGAACTTCAAGGGCTCGCGCACTGAGGCTGCCGTAACGACGACTGCCGCGGCGAGCTTCGGTCAGTCGGTCGACATCGGCGCTGGTCCGTTGACGCAGCACCTCGCGATCGGCGCGACGGTGAAATACATCGTCGGCAACGCGCTGCTGCTCGGTGAGGACGCGGGATCACAGCTCAACGCGAATCCGCTCGCGCTCAACGTGCAGTTTCCGATCATTCAATCGGACACGTCGCTCAATGGGATGCCGCAGCGCGGCCACGGCGTCGGTCTCGACGTCGGTGCCGCATGGGAGTTCGGCCCCTTCGCGGCGGGTGCAACGATTCAGAATCTCGTCAACACGTTCAGGTGGAACGTGAACGAGATGTACTTCCGGCCTGGCGGTGCAACGTTCTCGAACGCGACGACGCGTCAGACGAGCTTCGACGCGATGTCCATGGGCGCCGTCCCCGATTCGCTTCGCGCCCGCGCCGACGCGTTAGGCCTCGAGGTCGACGCGATGCGCTTCACGCCGTCGCTCAACGTCGGCGCGTCGATGAAGGTGCTGCCCTTCCTCACCGCCATGGCAGACGTCCGCCAGAACCTTGGCGACGGCATGCGCATCGCCGAACGCACGCACGTGGGCGCCGGCGCCGAGCTGCGCTTGATCCCCTTCATCCCGATTCGCGCAGGTCTCTCACTGATCAGCGGCGGCTATGTGGCCTCGGCCGGTGCGGGCCTGGAGGTGGGATTCTTCCATCTGAATGCGGGGATCGCTGCTCGGAAAACAGAATACGGGCAGTATCCCACGGGGGCGCTTACGGTTTCTATTGGGCAGTGAGAGTAGAAAGGCGCGCCGAAGAGGGCGCGTCGAAAACGGCGCGTCGAAAAGAGGCGCCCTCTTCGACGCGCCCCTCTCGCCTGTCCTTTAGGGAGTCCTCCCTCACCCGTCCGCCGGGTATATTGCGGCTCACCCCAAACGCGTTCCCCGCCGGATGACTGCGCCCGCCGCTGCCGTAACTCCCCCGAAAAAGAAGAAAATCGACACTGCCCGCGCGTGGGCCGAGACTCGCGCGCTCCTTCGCGAGCACCGCAGTTCTCTCACGATCGGCCTGGTCCTCATGCTGATCAATCGCCTCGGCGGCCTCGTGCTCCCATGGACGTCCAAGTTCCTGATCGACGACGTCATTGGGAAAGGGCATGCGCAACTGCTCATGCCGCTCGCCGGCGCCGCGGCGCTCGCGACCCTCATTCAGGCCGTGACTGGATTCGCCAACTCGCAGGTCGTGAGCATCGCCGCGCAACGCGCAATCACAGAGATGCGAAAGCGCGTTCAGGAGCACGTGATGCGACTTCCCGTCTCCTACTTCGATTCGACGAAGACGGGCGTCCTCATCTCGCGTGTCATGAGCGACGCCGAGGGTGTGCGCAACATCGTTGGGACGGGCCTCATTCAGCTGTTGGGCAGCCTGATGACGGCGGTACTCGCGCTGGGCATCCTTTTCTGGCTGAACTGGAAGCTGACCGCCCTCACGATCGTCATCCTCGGCGCGTTCGGCGGGATGATGGCGATCGCGTTCAAGCGCCTACGCCCGCTGTTCCGCGAGCGAAGCGTGATCAACGCTGAAGTCACGGGTCGCCTCGCCGAGAGCCTTGGCGGCGTGCGCCTTGTGAAGGTGTACGTCGCGGAACGACGCGAGCGGCTGGTCTTCGCGAAGGGCGTCCACAAGCTCTTCCGGAACGTCGCGAAGACGATCACCGGGACGTCGGCCGTGGGCTCGGGCGCATCAGTCATCGTTGGGCTCATCGGCGTGGTGATGATCATCATCGGAGGACGCGCGATCCTCGCGCACCAGATGACGCTCGGCGATTTCATCATGTACGTCTTCTTCGTCGGCTTGATGGCGGCGCCGCTCGTGCAGATGGCGTCGATCGGCACGCAGATCAGCGAAGCGTTCGCGGGACTCGATCGCATTCGCGAGATCATGCAGACGCCCACCGAAGACCAGGCAGACGCGGGGAAAGCGCCGCTCTCGGATATCCTTGGCGAGGTGAAGTTCGAGGATGTGAACTTCGAGTACAACCCGGGCGTGCCGGTGCTCAAGCACATCAGCTTCGAGGCAGAAGCTGGCTCGACGACGGCGCTCGTTGGGCCGAGCGGCTCTGGTAAGAGTACGCTCATCAACCTCGTGATGGCGTTCACGCATCCGAAGAGCGGTCGCGTGATCGTGGACGGCCACGATCTCGAGACGGCACGCCTGCACGACTATCGAGCGCAGCTCGGCGCCGTGATGCAGGACAACTTCCTGTTCGACGGGACGATCCGCGAGAACATCGTGTACGCGAAGCCGGGCGCGACGGACGAGGACGTACGCACCGTCGCGCGCATCGCACACGTCGACGAGTTCGCGGAGAAATTCGAAAACAAGTACGACACCGTCGTCGGCGAGCGAGGCGTCAAGTTGTCGGGTGGACAGCGTCAGCGCATCGCGATCGCGCGCGCGATCCTCGCTGATCCACGAATTCTCATCCTCGACGAGGCGACGTCGAGTCTCGATAGCGAGAGCGAAGCACTCATCCGCGACGGGCTCCGTTCGCTGCGTCGCGGCCGAACGACGTTCGTCATCGCCCACCGCCTATCGACAATCGAGAGCGCAGATCAGATCCTCGTACTCGACAACGGCATCGTCGTCGAGCGCGGCACGCACCGCGAGCTCCTCGCCTTGGGCGGCCGCTATCGACAGCTCTACGACAAGCAGTATGGCGCCGAGCGCGATCGGTTCATCAATCCGGGTGAGGATTTCCTTCCGGTGCCGCAGTCGCCGCGAGAGCAGGTCAAGGTCCGCTGAGCTTCGCCGTTCAGCGCGGCATGACGATTGGTGCGCGTCCTGCATGAATCGCATAAGCAGCCCCATCGCTAGATTTGGAGCCTATGCACCGATCCATGCCCGCACTCGGCATCTTCACGGTCGTCGCCCTCGGGTTCGGCGCGGCGCGAGCGGAGAATGTCAGCTCGTCAGCCACCGCCACGCTGCCTAACGTCGAAGGCACGCCGTTCGCCATCGGCGAGAAGCTGACCTACAACGCCAAGGTCAACTTCTTTCACGCCGGAACCGCGACGATGACTGTCGTCGGCATCGACACGATCCGCGGCCATACGGCATACCACACCGTGTTCGATCTCCACGGCGGGATACCGTTCTATAGGGTGAACGATCACTATGAGAGCTGGTTCGATACGACGTCGCTGGTATCGCTGCGCTACAAGCAGAACATCGATGAGGGGAACTACGAGCGCGAGCGCGACTACGAGATGTACCCGGAGAAGGCGACCTTCAGCGAGAACGGCAAACCCGAAGAGCCCGGCGTCACCCTTCCACTCGACGACGGCTCCTTCATCTACTTCGTGCGTACGCTCTCGCTCGATCTCGGCCAGACCTACGAGTTCAATCGATACTTTCGTCCCGACCGGAACCCCGTTCGGCTGCAAGTCCTGCGGAAAGAGCGCATCAAGGTGCCGGCCGGCGAGTTCGACGCGATCGTCGTTAGGCCGGCGATCAAGAGCAAGGGCATCTTCTCGCAGGACAGCAAGGCGGAGATCTGGTTCTCGAACGATTCACTTCGACTGATGCTTCGTATGAAGTCGGGCTTGCCCTTCGGCACGCTGCAACTCGAGCTCAAGGACATCAACCGCGGAGGGGTGCGAGAATGAGACGTTCTACTCCGGTATGGATCGGCTTGGCGGTGGTCGTTGCGGCGGCATGCAGCAGAAACTCCGACGACCGCGGCAGCGCGCAGGTTCAGGGCAACGTGGCGCATCGCGACAGCGCGCTCACGCTCGGCCCAGGCGACGTGCGGATTGTGAACGAGGACAGCAGCGTCGAGATGGCCGTCGTCGGACAGCAGATCGTCGTCCGGCTTTCGGACAAAACGATGGCTAAGGTTCGTCAGGAGACGGACACGATGCACACGGATTCGGGCTTCGGCGGCTCGATCGAGCGCATGGTGAAGAGCACCGTGCAGTCTGCGCTCGGCCAGCAATGGACCTATCCGCTCACCGACGTCCGCGATGCAAAGTACCAGGACGGCAAGATCGAGTTCGACGTCAACGGCAATCAGCCGCGTCTGTTAGCGCATACTAAATTCAATGGCAAGAAGCTTCTCGAGAGTTTCCGCCCGGACGACGCGAAGCGGTTCGTGGATGCGGTGAACAAAAAGAAGGGCCTGTAGCATCCCTGTCATCCCGAGCGCAGCGAGGGATCTGCTTTTGGCGATCTCAGAATGTCGCTGGTGACCGGCGGCGCAGACATCCACGGGGTCAACGCCGAAGAAGCCCGAAACGCCGCGGAAACCACGCGGAGAAAAAAGCGGTGACGACTTTATTGAGAGAGTCGTCGCCGCTCTTGTTTTTATCGGCGCCTCTTCCGCACCCCAAAGCAATAGAACGGTTGCCGCCGCGAGTGGCCGACGACGGTCCAAGATGCCTGAGTGCAGACCCCTCGTCGCGGAGTTTATCCTGAGCGAATGCGAAGGGCTCCTCGGGATGACAGTGGAAGTCGAGCCGCGCTCTACGGATGACACGAGGCCTTGCCGCGGCCATCGCTCGTAAGCAGGTTAGGCCCAACCTCTCCCCTGCGCAGATGCCTCATCGTCTGATTCGTTTCGCCGCGCTATCGAGCGCCATCGTTTTCGCGACCGCGGGCGCCCGTGCCCAAGAGCCCGCCGGCCATCCTCGAGCCCAAGCCAATACCCTGACCGATGCCGAGAAGGCGGCGGGGTGGAAGCTCCTCTTCGACGGCACCACGCTGAATGGCTGGCGCGGCTACAAGTCGCAGTCGGTCCCGTCCGCGTGGCATATCGCCGATGGGACGCTCGCCAAAGATGTCGGTACCGAGGACATCATCACCACCGACAAGTACGCCAACTTCGACCTCCAGGTCGACTGGAAGATCGCACCCAAGGGAAATGCCGGGATCTTCTATCGCGGTACGGAGGAGTATGACCACATCTACTGGAGCGGGCCCGAGTACCAGCTCCTCGACGACAAGGGCCACGCCGATGGGAAACACCGCCTAACGGCCGCCGCGTCGGCGTATGCGGTATATCCGTCGCCGAAAGGCTATCTGCACCCGGCCGGCCAGTGGAACCACACGCGCATCGTCGTCGACGGGGATCACGTTCAGCATTGGCTCAACGGCCACAAGATGGTCGACTACACGTTAGGCGGCGACGACTGGGAGAAGCGCGTGAAGGCGAGCAAGTTCAAGGACTGGCCGAACTACGGTAAGGCGAAGGAAGGCTACATCGGCATTCAGGGCGACCACGACGGCGCGCTTGCGCTCAAGAACGTCAAAATCAAGGTGCTGCCATGAGCGGAATTCGGACGCGGCTTTCGGTGATGATGTTCCTCCAGTTCTTCATCTGGGGGGCGTGGTACACGATGATCGGTGTGTACATGGCGAAGGTCGGGATGGAGCGACTCACCTTCTGGCCGGTCACGGTGAACCCCCTCGCCGCGATCGTCGCGCCGTTCTTCGTCGGATTGGTGGCGGACCGATTCTTCGCCACTGAGCGCGTATTCGGACTTCTGCATCTCATCGGCGGCCTGGTCCTCCTCGTGGTCCCGAGCACGTCGAGTAATCCCGCGTTGTTCATCGGGCTGCTCCTGCTGTACAACCTGTGCTACATGCCGACGCTCGGTCTCTCGAGCTCGTTAGGCTTCCACCACATTCCCGACCAGGAAAAAGACTTCCCGAAGATCCGCGTCTGGGGAACGATCGGCTGGATCATCGCTGGACTGTTCATCGACATTGTGCTCGTGCGCTTCGCCAACGGCCTCAAGGCGGAAGAGACCGCGCTGCCCATCTACGCGGCGGCGATCGCGAGCTTCGTGCTCGCCGCGTTCAGCTTCGCGCTCCCGCACACGCCGGCACCGGCGCGCGGACAGCACGTCTCTGCGCGGAGCATCATCGGTCTCGATGCGTTCAAGCAGCTCGGCAGCACGTCGTTCTATGTCTTCGTCGCCAGCGCGCTGCTGATCTGCATTCCGCTCGCCGCGTATTACAACTTCACGCAACTCTACCTCGTCGGTGCGAAGGTGCAGAACATCACCGCGACGCAGTCGCTGGGGCAGATGAGCGAGATGCTCTTCATGCTCGCGATGCCACTGATGTTCGCGCGCTGGGGAGTGAAGAAGATGCTCATGGCCGGCATGGCCGCGTGGGTGCTTCGGTACGCACTCTTCGCCGCCGCGGCACCGAGCGCGATCTACTGGATGATCGCGTTGGGCATCCTGCTCCACGGCATCTGCTACGACTTCTTCTTCGTCACGGGCATGATCTACGTCGACAAGAAGTCCACGCCGGCCATTCGCGGCCAGGCGCAGGGCCTCTTCGTCTTCGTCACGTACGGCGTCGGAATGCTGATCGGCGCGTACGTCGCCGGGAACATGGTCTACAACCGCTTCCTCGGCAGCGCGCAGGCGCTGACGCTCGATCAGTGGCAGAAGTTCTGGATTCTGCCGTCGGCGTTCGCGTTCGTGATTCTGATCTTCTTCGCGCTCGCGTTCCACGATCGTGAGACGGAGATCAAGCCGGTCGCTGCTGGCGTCGGCGGCCCCAAGGCCCGCG
>JANWKK010000192.1 GCA_025451425.1 Gemmatimonadaceae bacterium | reverse complement strand
TCTCGCACGGTGGGCGGTGCAGCGCGAGCTGGACGCCGGCGGCATTTGCTCGGCGTCGTTAGGCACCGATGGTGTGCGCCGCCGCTGGCGCGCCGCGACCCGCGCCGCGGGCACGACGCCGGACTATCTCCTCGCGTTCGTCGAGTTCCTCAAACACGTCATCGCCCACCCGCCGCGTACGTCGCCGCAGTTCACGATGCTGCGGTGTGCGACGCGTCAGGGCAAGGCGGCTGTCGCCGGCGCCTGAGCGCCATCACTCAGATCTCATCGCGATGAGCGGATCAACGGACACAGCTCTCCGCATCGGCACCAGACAGGCGAGCGCCGCCGTGCCGAGTAGGAGCAGCGCGCCCGCCGCGAAGGAGTACGGATCGCTGCGCGGCACACCATACAGCATCCTGTCGATGAATTTTGTCGCCCAGAACGCGCCGGCCATACCAACGACGATGCCGCTGACGGCGAGCACGGCGCCTTGCGTCATCACTGCTCGTCTGATCGCACGCCGCGTGGCACCTAACGCGATGCGGATTCCGATCTCGCGCGTGCGTTGAGCCACGGCGTACGCAAGGACCCCGTACAAGCCGATTGCCGCAAGCACAACGGCAAGGATCGTGAAGGATGCGAGAAGCAGCATGGTGAATCGCGGCGCGGCGATACTGTCGCGCATCGCATCTTCGACGTCCGTTAGCGTCGGCGGCGGAAGTCGGCGGTCGATCGCCGGGATGAGCGAGCGCACACTCGAGATTGCGTTCGGCCCCGGCTTCATCCGGACGATCAGCGCCGGCCGATACTGCCCCTGGAATGGAACGTAGAGGAGCGGGTCGCTCGCGTCCCATGTAAACCCGCTTGTGAATGCGTTGCTCGCGACGCCGACCACCGTACGCCATTCACCCTGACCATTGAACACGAATCTCAGGCGATGACCAATCGCACTTTGCCCGGGCCAGTACTTTCGCGCGAATCCCTCGTTGACAATGACTTCCTTTGACGTCTCGGTGGTGTCCGAGAAGGTCGTACCCTGGACGAGCCGAATCCCCATCGAGCGGAAGTAGTCAGGTTGTACGCCATTGTAACTGATGAACGACGTCGTCCCGGACGGCGGCGGCGGATCGTTCTCCATCTGAAGTGCGCCGATGATGAAGTTACGCATCGGTGGCGCACCCTCGGCCATCATCGCGCTTTCCACACCGGCACTGCCGCGCGTCCGCGCGACGAGCTCCGCGTAGAATGCCCGATGCGCGGCGGGCGTCTTGTACGCCTTCTCTGGCAGATCGATCTGAATTCCGTACATCCTGGTCGGATTGAACCCTGGATCAGTCATCTGCAGGTGCACCACACTTCGAACGAGGAGCGACGCTCCGACGAGCAACGTCGTCGAGAGCGCGATCTCGCTGACAACCAGCAAGCCTCTCAGTCGACTCTGTCCCCGTGACTGCGACGTCGAAAGCGCGCCCGCTTTCAGCGCGTCGTGCGTGGAATGCCGCGCGGACTGAATTGCGCCGATGATACCGAAGAGCAGTCCGGTGAAGACGGCCAGCCCGATCGTGATCAGCAGTGTCGAGGCGTCCATTCGGGCCAGGGCCAACTCCGTCAACGACGCCGGGCGCAAAGCCAGCAGCGTCTTCAATCCCGCCCAACCCACGAACAGACCGCCGAGGCATCCGGCAGACGCGAGTACAAAGCTTTCGGTGAGCAGTTGCCGGATAAGGCGACCGGTTCCGGCGCCTAACGCGGCACGGATCGCCAGCTCCCGCTCTCGCGCCGCGGCTCGGGCGAGGAGAAGATGCGCAACGTTCGCGCAGGCGATGAGGAGAACGAGCGCAACTGCGCCACTCAGAAGGAGCAGCGACTGGCGAAAGCCCACCATCTGACTCGGCGCGACCAGTTTGGATTTGAAGAGGGTGCTGCGCGCCCAGTGCTCGCCCGAGAGACTGTCGGTGTTGCCGATCGCCGATCGATCCGCTCGCGCCGCGATCGAATCCAATTCGGTTTGTGCGATCGCGTACGACACACCGGGACGCAAGCGCGCCACGGTGGAGAGTCCGACATCGTTTCGCCGGAGATCGAGCGGCAACCAGATCTCGGACGGAGACGCCGTCACTCGTGGAAGCTTCATGCTCAAGGGCATGACGCCGATCACGGTGTAGAGCGCGCCATCGAGATCGAGCTTTCGTCCGATGACCGTTGGATCCGCACCGTAGCGCGATCGCCACATCGACTCTCCGCGCAGAACGACGTGTCCATCCGCGACTTCCTGCGCCGAAAATAAGCGGCCGATGAATGGATGCTGATCCGCAAAGCTGGCGAAGCTCGGCAGAACCCAGCCCGCGCTCACGCTCGCCGCTTCGCCATTCGGCGGCACCAGCGTCATGTCGGTGCTCACGTAGGCCTCGAGATCCTCGAAGACGTGGGCACTTTCTCGCCAGGCACGCACCGTCGCGGGCTGTGGCGTGACCGTCACCATCATGCCCGTGTTGTTCCCGCGCGTGGGCTCCTGGTACACAATCGCCATGCGATCCGCGTGCGGGTACGGCAGTGGGTGCAGCAACAGGCTGTTGACGACACTGAACACCGCCGTATTCGCGCCTATGCCTAACGCCAGCGTCAAGATCGCGACCGTGGTCCAGCCTTTTTGGCGGCCAAGCGTTCGGATGGCGAAGCCCACATCCTGCCCAAAGGCGTCGAGCAGCTGAGCACGCGTCATACGGCGTTCTCTCCTCGTGGTGATCGTCAGACATGCAGCGCGACTCGTCGCCAGATCGCCGACGCGGCGTGCCGTCGCTTCGCGCGCTTCCGTCTCCGACAGGCCACGGGCGATGTACTCGCGCACCCGCATCTCGATGTGAAATCGGAGCTCGTCGTCGACGTCCGCCTCGACGCGCGGTCCCCAGAAGCGGAGATATCGTCGCCAGGTCGCCGCGCGGTGTGCCAGCGGAGCGTGTTCGTCGCCCACGTCAACGCCCGGCCGGTGCGGTCCGCAACACCTTGAACACCGCGTCGGAGAAGCGCGCCCACGTGTCGTGCGACGACGCGAGGTGCTTCTTGCCGAGCGTCGTTAGGCGATAGAACTTCGCGCGCCGGTTGTGCTCACTGATCCCCCACTCGGCGGCAATCAGACCCTTCTCCTCCAGCTTGTGGAGCGCTGGGTAGAGCGATCCTTCCTCCACTTGCAGCACATCGCTCGTGCACTGCTCGATCCACCGGGCGATGCCATATCCGTGGGTCGGGCCCCATGACAAGGTCTTCAAGATCATAAGATCGAGCGTGCCCTTCAGAAAATCGATGGAAGAGTCCATGTTGCGTGGTGGTGCGTGATGCGTGGTGCGTGGCGCGGAAAACGACGTACCCTAGGACTCCGATGTATATACCTCGGACTCCTAGGGTACGTCAATACTCCAGCTAAGTGGTGCTTCTACCCTCTACCCTCTACGCTCTACGCCCCACGTCCCGCTAATGCGGCGTTATCGCCTTCCCCCGCGACATCTCCGCCGGATTTTGGTGTCCTTTCTCGACCAGCAGCTTGGTGGTGAAGCGCTGCCCCTCGCTGATGCGCTCGATTTCGACCGACGTCGCGTCAACCGCTTGCTCGATCCGCGCGATCCGCTGCCCCATCTCCTCGAGCGTCGCAAGGGCCCCATCCTTCAGGACCGGCTTTCGGCGATTCATCGCCGTGAGAATGATCTTCGTTATGCACCCCAGCGTCGCCATGAGTCCGGCGAAGACCATCACTTCCTCGAGAATCCATCGATCCATCGTTCGCTCCCGTGTGCGCTCGACGCCATACGCCCGCCCCGTCGGCGGGGTTTCTGAAAGTTGGCGTCGGAGACTAGATAGTCCAGTCGCCGGACTACGCCGCCGGCGTGAACCAGAGCGGGCGGCGATACCGGATCGAGATCTCCTCGCCCTCGGGGATGGGGCGTAGCGCGACGAGTGTCACCGTCAGCTCGGCCTCGTGGCAGACGACTTCCGCGTTCGGGTCCTCTGCATGGTTGCAGAGCGAGATCACCCCGAGCACGATGCAGGCCCGGTTCTGCCGCGCGCCAAATCGGAAGTTGTAATCGCCCAGCCGCGTCTTCGAGATGCGGCCGGCATCCTCGTCATCGTAGACGATGACGGGACACGTCACGATCGCGACGCCCGCAGGAATTTCCTGCGTCGCCACGAGACCGCGTCCTTTGCGCTTGAACTGGCGGATGGTGTACACGAAGTAGGTACTGGGTGATAGATGCTAGGTATTAGCAACCACGACTCACGTTTTTGACGCCGAACACAGGCGCCAGTCACGGAGTCGTGACAGGAACATAGTCGCGCGATGCTCAGCGATTTCGTAATTTCGGCGCATGATGCACATCTTTCTCCCTCTGGCGCTGCTCCAGGCGGCGCAACAGCCGCCGGCACCTCGACGCGTCGTCCCCGATCCCGGTGTCATCGCAAGCATGCAGAAGGTCACGCCCGCTGGCGTGCAATCCGTATTCAGCGGACGTGTCACGGGCGTGCGATTCGGCACGACGTCCAGCGATCTGTGGGTCGGCGTTGTGGGGTCAGCCTATCATCTCGCTTGGGCCGACAATCGCGTGCTCGCGCGCAGTGGACTCAACGGGCCAACGGGAGTGCAGGCAGTCGCCATCGATCCGGTGAAGGGGCGCGCGCTCGTGACGAGCATCGGTCACCTGCCGATCACGTCGACCGAAGCGCAGATGCCCGGCACGCTGCCGCGCCTCGAGTCGCGACCCGCCGTGCAGGTCAGCTTCTTCAACGACTCCGCACGTGGCGAGAAGATCGCCCCGGTCTTCACCACCGGCGCGCTTGGAGAGTACATCGTCGGCGCGCCAGCGATCGCGGCCAGACCTAACGCGAGCGGCCATCGCGTCGCCGTCGTACCACTCACCGTCGAGGACCGCCTAACGATTATCGATGCCGACAATGGGGCCTCTCTGGCCGTGGTTCCCCTTGGCGTCGCCCCGATTGCCGCCGTGCTCTCCAACGATGGCTCGATCGCGTACGTCACGAATCTCGGCGGAGACAAGCCAAAGCCGGGTGAGCGCGCGGCGACGGAGTGTTGTTATCCGCGCGGCGAGCCGGTCCGCATCGACACGCGCGGTATCGCCGAGCGCGGAAGCGTCATGCGCGTCGACATCGTCTCGCGCAAGGTGACCCAATCGATCACCGTCGGCCGCCATCCGACAGCGATCGTCTGGGACACGTTGCGCAAGCGGCTCTACGTCGCCGACGGAAACGACGACGACGTGAGCGTCATCGACGTGGCCACGAACGGCGTCGTGGGGAGATTCGCCATGCCGCCATTTCGTGAACGCGGCATCGGCATGACGCCGACGGCTCTCGCACTCGCGCCTGATGGCCGGCAGCTCTTCGTTGCGCTCGGCGGACTCAATGCCGTGGCGGTGTACGAGATCTCGACTGACGGGAACCACGGCACCTTTGCCGGCTTGATACCCACCGCGTGGTACCCATCGACGCTCGACGTCAGCCGCGACGGCCGATATCTCGCCATCGGCGCGCTGTTCGGCGCCGGCTCTGGCGAAGGCCGCACCGGCGGCTCGCCCGGTAAACGCGGGCGATATGTGTTTGCTGAACGTGGTTCGGTGAACGTCGTCGAGATCCCGGGAAGGACGCAACTCGGTGCGTACACCGCGGCGGTCGCCTCGAACGATCATCTGACGCTGCCCGGTGGTCGTCCGCGCGATTCCACACGTCTCGCAGCGGCACCGCGCGCCGTACCTCAGCTGCCCGGCGATTCTTCGTTGATCAAGCACGTCGTCTACATCATCAAAGAGAATCGAACGTACGATCAGGTGCTCGGCGATCTCGGTCGCGGCGATGGCGACAGCTCGCTCGTGATCTACGGACGCGACGTCACTCCGAATCAGCACGCGCTCGCCGAGCAGTTCGTCACTCTCGATCGAATGTTCGCGAGCGGCGGCAACTCGGCGGATGGACACAACTGGCTCACGCAGGCCAACGAGACAGATTACGCGATGTGGCCCCTGTATCTCGGGCGGAGCTATCCATCGGAGGGAACGGACCCGCTGGTCTACTCGTCAGGCGGTTTTCTCTGGGAGTCCGCTCAAGCGAAGGGAAAAACCGTGAGCGTCTTCGGTGAGTATGCGCCGTCGGCGTCGGACTCGATCCCCGCCGTGCGATCTTCACTCCTGGCCGAGTATCAGACAAATCAGCAGCGGGGCAGCGACTATTTCCGCGATCTCCTGCGCAAGCGCTATGACACGCACTCGGACATCCCGTCGCTCGACAAGGTGCTCGTGCGCGAGTATCCGGGATGGACGCAGGAAGTGCCCGATGTCGTGAAGGCCGAGGTGATTCTCGATCACCTGCGCGAGTGGGAAAGCAGTCGGGCGATGCCCGATCTCGTGATGGTCATCCTGCCGAGCGACCACACCGTCGGTACGTCGCCGGCGTGGTGCGTGCCGCGCGCGTGTGTCGCCGACAATGACCTTGCGTTAGGCAAGATCGTCGACGGGCTCACACACTCGTCGTTCTGGAAGGACATGGCGATCCTCGTGATCGAGGATGATGCCCAGAATGGCGTCGATCACGTCGACGGACATCGGACGACGGCGTTCGCGATTTCACCCTACGTTCGTCGCGGCTCCGTCGATCACACCTTCTACAATCAGCCGAGCATGGTGAAGACGATCGAGTTGATGCTCGGACTTCCCGCGTTGAGCCTGTTCGATCTCGTCGCGAACGACATGCACGCGAGCTTCATCAACCGGGGTGAGAAGCCTAACTACGCTCCGTTCACTGCGGTGCCAGCGCGTCAGCGACTCGACGAGGTGAATGTGCGGGTGAGCGACATTCGCGGCACCGACGCCGCCGCGCGCCGCCGCGCGGCACTCGCCTCGATGCGTATGCGCTTCGACGGGCCCGATGAAGCACCTTCGGACGCGCTCAATCGGATTCTGTGGCATGACGTGCGTGGCTGGCGTGCCCCGTATCCTGCCGCGAAGCAGTCGTTGTTCTTCCCTATGTCACGCGACATCGCCGACGACGATCGCGAGGAGGCGCGGGAGCGACCGGGCAGGAAGGATCGTTAGGCTGCGATTGTGTCGCAGGTCACACTGCGCACACAGGTGTGTGTTGCTCGCGCTGCGGGCTTTGCGCGCATTGCTGCCGCTACTACGTTGCTATCGTCCCCTCCAACGGACGAACGCAAAAATGAGAAAACTCTCTTCAGCACTTGCTGTTCTCGCCCTCGTCGCGGCCCTCCCGCTCGGGGCACAGAGCATCAATGCCGCGGTTGCATATGGCGCATTGATCACGACGCCAGTCGGTGCGCTACCGCCCGTGTTGTCGAACGCGATGCTTTATCGCCCGATGACGCAGCCCGACGTCGCCGTGCGGTATGGCCACATCTCGGACAATGGCACGAGCCTGAACACGTTCGACGCACGGGTTGGTTTTCCGCTCGGCACGAAAGCAATGGTTGGCGTCAACGCCGGCTACCAGGACGCGAGCTGTAACTTCGCTAGCTGCGATAGCCACTTCATTGCCGGAGCGAACGCCGAAGGCCGCCTGGCAAGCACAATGCTCGGCGCGGGCGCGGATGCGGCACAGGTGACGATCGGCCTCAATGGCGACGCGGGCTTCGGCAAGAATGCCGGCGCAACCGTGTTTGGCTTCACGGGAGGCCTGCCGGTCGCGCTGATCTCTCGCACGTCGAAGGCGCTCATCGCGCCCTTCTTGACGCCGGCTTTCGGTTGGGGCCGCGCATCTGACAACGGTGTCTCTCAGAATGGTACGCGCTTCCTCCTGGGCGGCGGCGTCACGCTGCAGAGCCTGACCAGCCCGATCGGGGCGAATTTCGGATTTCAGAAAGTCTTCATCGACGGCGGTGAGACGGTGTTCGGAGTTTCAGTGGTGGTTGGAAGACGGTGACCGCGTGGCGAGGGACGAGTGACGAGTAAATCGGAAAGGCCCACGGTTTCGCCGTGGGCCTCTCCTTTTGTCTCGTCACTAACAACTCGCCACTCACCACTCATTTGTCCGCGGCGGTTGCTTTCCGCACCACCGTCAGCTTCACCGTGCTCGGATACTGCTTCGAGTGATGCACTGAGTTGTGCGCAATTTGGCCTTCGGTCTCGTCGTAGTTCTTCCCGCCTGTGTTCAGGTTGCGATCGAACCGCGGGAAGTTGCTGCTCGAGACTTCGATGCGAATCCGGTGGCCCGCGTCGAAATAGTTGCTCGTCGTCATGGGGCTCAACGTGACCTTGTACGTCTTTCCCTGCTCCATCCACACCTGCTTGTCATAGCCGTCACGATAACGCACGCGCTGAATTGTCTCGTCGAGGTTGTACGCGCGGCCGTCGGGATAGACGTCGAGCAACTTGACGGTGAAGTCCGTGTCCTTGCGATCCGACGACACGTAGAGCGTCACCTCGATCGGCCCGCTCACCTCCGTTCCCTCCTTGAGAGGCTCCGATGAGTAGACGAGAATGTCCGGCCGCGCCTCCATCTTCCGCTGGTCGAAGGCTCCGCCGCTGACCGCGTTGCCCGTACAGCAGACGTTCCCGCCATACGAGGGCACGGGATTCATGGGGTCGTACACGAAGCCATCTGGCTTGTCCGCCGAGGGAGGCGATGTCGTTAGGCTCCCATCGCCGTCGAGCGTGTTCGCTTTGCCACCGCTCGAGAAGTAGTACGTCAGCGTCTGCGCGCCGCGCGGCGGCCACGTGTCCGACGTCTGCCATTTGTTCAGGCCCATCGTGTAGTAACGGACCTTGGGCAGCGTGTCGAGGAGATGGTTGTTCTCGCCCTTGAGGAACATGTCGAACCAACCCCAGGTCAAAGCGTCATAGTCGAGCCGCGCATCGCCGACGCTCCGCTCGCCGACGACAGTGTTCTCGGTTGCGCGCTTATACGAGCAATGGAGCGTTGGCGCGATGACCGCATATTGCTGGTTCGCAATGTCCGGACGCGCTGTCTTCCGCACGTGGTTGTAGGTGGCGAGGTTCGGGCCGACGGACACGTCGTACCACGACATGAACCAGAGTCCGGGCACATTGATGCGCATGTCGTCGTGGAACAGGCCGCCGCGATACCACGCTGGATCGTTAGGTGTGCGTTCGATCATCGCGCCGCCCGTCGCGATCCCGGGCATGCTGTCGGCGAAGATGCCATGCGGCCCGTCAACTGCCTTGATGATGTCCATCTCCGGCAGATGGCGCAGCGCCTGCGACCAATCCACTGGCGGAGACTGCTGCGCCAGGTCGAAGTACTTGGCCTCGCGGATCAAATCCGCCTGCGACGTTCCCGGCGGAAACATCGGACGCACCTGATTCTGTTCGCCGCTCAGCCAGGCGATGAAGAGCATCTGTACCGCGCCACCACGATACCAGTTGCCCTGCTCATAGTAGGGCGCAACGCGTCCGACACCGGCGCCGAAACCCTGCGGAATGATCGCGCCGAGGCCCGGGGGCGCTTGGGCCGCGACTGCCATCTGCCACTCTGCCGTCGATGAGCAGCCGATCAGTCCAACTTTGCCATTCGCCCACGGCTGCGACGACATCCATTTGATGGCGTCGTAACCGTCGGTGAGCGGCGGCCCGAGGATGTCGTAGCTCCCCTCGGAGAAGAAGTGGCCGCGCTCGTTCATCTCGACGTACGCGTAGCCGCGCTTCACCGCGTCGAGCTCGGCGGTCATGTCGCTCGGCGCACCGGTGCGCACGTCCCAGTAGTTGAAGTTGTAGGGGGTGCGAACGAAGACGATCGGGACGGTGCCGGCCGCATTCCTTGGACGATAGACATCGGTCGCCATCCGCACACCGTCGCGCATCGGCACCATCACCTTGCGGTCGATCACGGCAAGGGACTCGAGCTCTTTCTCCTTGTCCCAGCGTTGTTGAACGAGCTGAGGATTCGCTTGTCCGCGACCCTGCGCGGAGACGCGCGGCGCGATCGCAGTCATCGCCGCGAGGATGATGAAGAAACGAGTTCGTGGGGGCATATGGTGTTCAGCCAATGGGTGTGAGAGATCGAACATGGCATTCGATCGCGCCGCCAGCAACCCAAGACGGAGAGAGCTCATTGTCATCCTGAGAAGCGACGCGACGAACGATGACAAGCACGGATAACTTCCCTCGATGCCAAGCGCCGAGATCCCCGCATTCAGCTTGCGTGGCGTCGAGCAGGAACGCGCGGGACGTCGCACACTCTGCGGAGTGGACCTCGATCTGCCGCAGCGTAATGTCATTGCGCTCGTTGGGCCGAGTGGAGCCGGCAAGACTTCATTGCTCCGGCTCCTCAATCGACTCGATGATCCAACGGGTGGGAGCGTCACCTTCGAGGGATCGCCGATCGATGAAGTGCCGATTCGCGAGCTGCGCCGGCGCGTCGGCTTCGTGTTTCAAGCGCCGGTAATGTTCTCTGGTACGGTGCGCGACAACCTTGCCATGGCGCGAGAGCTCTCGGCGAACAGCGACACGCATGCTCCGCCTGAGACGGAGGTCTTGCGTCTCGCCGGGCTCAATGAGTCTTTTCTCAACCGCGAGGCTGAGCGGCTTTCGGGAGGCGAGCGTCAACGCGTGAGTCTCGCGCGTACGCTCATGACGTCTCCACAGGTTTTGCTGCTAGACGAGCCAACATCCGCTCTCGATCCCGAAGTCGCCGAGCAGCTGATGGCGACGGTGCGGGAGTTGGCCGACAAGGCTTCGGTCACGATCGTCATGGTCACGCATCGCCTCGCCGAAGCTCGCCAAGCAAGTACACACACCGTGCTGCTCGAGGCAGGGAAAGTGATCGAGGCCGGTCCGACGGCGACGCTATTCGCATCGCCAAGACACGCGCGGACGCGCGAGTATCTCCTTGGACGCGAGAAGCTCCCGTGACTCACGCCGCCTCGAACGGGTTGATCGACCTCACGTGGTTCGATCTCGTCCTCGCCTTCGCGCTCGTGCTCGTCGCCATTGCACTGTCATCGTGGCAACGGCTCGGGCTCTTTCGTGGATTCCTGATCGGCGCGGCGCGCGCCGTCGTCCAGCTCGTTGCCGTCGGCTACGTGCTGGCGTTTCTCTTCGCGACGCGTCGCTGGTATCTCGTCGTCGTCGCGCTACTCGTTATGCTGCTCGCCGCGACGAAGACCGCGACGGACCGCCAGCGGTCGTCGCGCGGCTCATTGTTCGGCATCACCGGGCTCGCAATGCTCGTCGGGACGGGCATGACGCTCGCGTACGTGGACGGCGTCGTCCTCCGGCTGCATCCGTGGTACGATCCACAGTACGTGATTCCGCTCTTCGGTATGATCGTCGGGAATGCCATGAACGGGGCGGCGCTTGCTGCGGAGCGCCTAACGAGCGAGATGGAGCTGCGCCGCGGCGAGGTCGAAGCGTACCTCGCGCTCGGCGCCAGCCCGGCGCGGGCAGCCGCGGAGCCCGTGCGCCGAGCCCTCGTCGCCGCATTGATTCCAGCCGTGAACGGACTCATGGTTGTCGGGCTCGTCGCCCTTCCCGGGATGATGACGGGCCAGATCCTCGCCGGATCGTCGCCGAATCTCGCCGTCCGCTATCAGATCATGGTTGCTTTCATGCTCGCCGGTGCCGTTGCGGTCACTTCGACCGCAATGGTCCTTTGGTACCGGCGTCGCTTCTTCAACTCGGCCGAGCAGCTTGCTACCCTTATAGAGGTCTGAGCCGGCACGTGCATTGCCCGAGGCGGGACCTAGTGGTTGGTCGCTGGTGATTGGTGGCTCGTGCCGATAAACCACCAACAACGAACAACGAACAACCAACGACCAGCAACCGACCATCACCCAAGAGCTGAATCCGACAATGGCGAAAAGGCCGAAAAAGGCTCCGCTGAGGGATGACGCCCAGGAACAGCCGGAGAGCGGTTACCCGGATGGCCGCCTGAGCACAAAGCCCAGCGCAGCGCCAGCAAATGACGAGGAGGCGCGTCGACGCGGGGCGGGAAGCGAATCGGAGTTCGACAGCAAGAAACCTCGGTCGTAGCTTCTGCGTTGGACCTCTAAGATGGTCCGAACTCCGGACAATCCTTCTGAGCGATTGGTGTGTCTAACGGACTGACGCGTCGCGCCGCGTCACGGGGCCGCGTTGTGGTGTGGGAGGCTGCGCTGATCACCGCTCACGGCCCGATTGTCATTTGTCGCGGCGTGACACGTTGAGTGTCCTCGTAAGGCAACGTTCATGAACGAGCGCGCCGATGCGCTCGTGATGCCATATCGCGCACGTCGCGAACTGCGAGTGAGGGCGGCGTCGAGGGTCATTCACGAAATGATTACGCGTTGGCATCCGTTCTGCGGCGTTTCATCGCCAGACTCCAGCGGTTGGACAAAATGACTCGGACGCGCTCACTACTCTTGGTTGGCGCCGCCGCCTTCGTATCTCTCCCCACGCCGGCAATCCTGTTGGCTCAGGGACCGATGATGTTCGAAGGCTACGCGGCAAGAAAGCAGCAATCCGCCGATCCGCTCTTCGGCGGCGCGGGATTCACCGGCTACACTGGCATCTTCGGCCTGCGTCTCACTGGCGGTTTGAATCTCGGACATGGCGAGAGCTCCGACGAAACCGGGACCTACCAATACACCCAGTGCGGAACGGGGCCGTGTCAGACGAAAACGATTACCGGCACCTATCGGAACGATGCCGGCCTGCACCTCGGCGGGTGGACGGCCGACGCCGACGTTCTCGTCGAGCCATTCCGAACCGTTCCCGTGGTGAAGTCGCTGCTCCTTGGCTTCTCGCCATACGGATTCTTCGGCGTGGGTGGCTATGGAATACGTCCGAGCAGTGGGCCTGACACCTCTATTGCGACGCTCAACTACGGTGTCGGCGCGCATCACAACCTGCTCAGCTGGCTCGGTGTCGGTGTCGAAGCGCGCTATCGTCGGCCGTTCCACAGCGACTCTGCGCTCACGTTCGGGACGCCGCGGAACTGGGAGTATCGTCTCGGCCTAACGGCGAGCTTCGGCGGCGGCCATGCATTCCACCGCACGTTTCGGCCAGAGCCCGTCCGTCCGCCAGTGGTCGAGCGGGTCTACGTGTCGCCCGAGCCGCCCCCGCGTCGCTACATCGTCGAGTCGAACTCGCTGGACTCGCGCTTCTCGTCGCGAATCCTCTCGACCGCCGACGAGTACGTTGGAACGAAATTCCGGAGTGGCGGCACGAGTCCGCATAGCGGGTTCGATGGCGCGGGCTTCGTGAATTGGGTGTACTGGCGCGAAGGGGTCCGTCTGCCGCGCACGGCACGTCGAATGTCTGAACTGGGTGATCCCGTGTCGACACGTTCCGGCGCTCTGCGTCCAGGTGACCTGCTCTTCTTCGCCAACGACGGGTACAACATCAATCATGTTGGGATCTACGTAGGCGGCGACCGTTTTATTCACGCATCATCTACGGGGAATGGGGTCCGGTATGACGTGCTCGGCGAGGGCGATCGTGGCCGCTGGTTCGCTGGCCATCTCGTGCAGGCGCGCCGCATCACCGGCAACGAGCGTTTCTCCGATTCGTACTACGACGACGATCCGAGCGCTCCGGATCGCGCGCCGCGGGCGAGCAGATGGCCGTGGTAGGAGGAGCAGGGACTGGGGCCTAGAGAATAGGGGCTAGGGTTCGCGAAACCCTAGCCCCTTTGCGATCCTGGGTCGCTTCGCTCAGGATGACACTTACTTGATGAGCCGGTCCGTGATCGCATCCGCGGCGGCGCGCGCGTCGAACGCCTCGCTATCGGTGAGGATGATGATCACGGCCTGCCGATCGGGGAGCCGAACGAACGCGTTTCGGCGGCCACTCGGAGTGCCGTATTCGGTAAACCGATTCACACCGTGGTAGCTGTCGGCGCGCCAGCCGGCGCTGCGGAGCGCGGGCTGCCTGACGTCTGTCGAGCCGTCGGTCGCAGTGGGACTGTCGACACCGAACGCGCGATTGCCCTCGAGTCCAAGCTCCCAGCGATAAAGCTCGTCGACGTTCGATCTCATCTGACCATCGCGCGACACAACGGTCTTGTGAGCGCCGATGCCAGTGAAGATCCGGCGCATCACGAGCGTGTCGAATGGCATACCGCTCTGCTTCGATAACATCTCGGCGAGTTGCTTCCCGCTATCGGGCCAGGGTGCGGCGGCAGCGAGGTATTCTCGCACCGTCAGCGAGCTGTTCGGTGCGATCGGCTGCTCGAGCGAGAGCTTGCCGTCGCGAGCGACGAGAAGCGCGGCAGCAGCGCCAAAACCGACCGAGAGTCCACCGAGCGCAAAGTTCGGGACTGTCGTCGTCGGCATGTACTTGGCTTGAGGCGGAATACCATATGAGCGGTTCACCAGCACCTTGCCGCCGCGCGCGACGAGCACCGTCGCAGCGCTACCGGAGCCGAAGGTCGAGAATACAGAATCGATGAACGCGCTAGTGAAGGGCGCATCGTCGCTTGCGCGGTGGAGCACCCGCCGAGCGCCGAGGTCGTAGCGATCACCCGGGAAGAGCGTGAGGAACGGCTTGCCGGCATCGCTGGGGTCCTTGCCGCCGTACACGAAGGCCGTGTTGCGGCCGATGATCTCGGCGGTATCACCGCGCACGAGCCACGCTGTCCCCTCGTCCTCGGAGATGCCGAGGAGCTCGGGATGCTTCGGCATCAGTGAATCGGCGAGATCGGCGAGTCGTTCGCGGGCGACGACGTGTTGGTCGATGGCTACACCGCGAAGGAACGCGAATCCCTGCTCGTAGCCTGGCGCCATGATGATCGTATTCCCTTCACGCGCGCCTCGAAGGAGATAGCTCGCGAGGATCGACGCGCCAGCGGATGATCCGCCAACGACGCCGCCGCGCGCGAGGACGTCGTGGAAGGCCTTCTCGGTTTTCGTTCCGGCGTACGAGTCGACCAGGTGCCATTGCCGTCCACCCTCGAACCACACCCCACCGGCGCGCCGAATTATGACGGCAAAGCTGTCGGTGTCGGCCAACTTTTTGTCGATGGTGTGCAGGACGACGACGTTCTTCGCGCCGGCCGCTTTCAGTGAGCGCGTGCCCTGCCAGTCGGGCGGAT
>JANWKK010000191.1 GCA_025451425.1 Gemmatimonadaceae bacterium | reverse complement strand
GGCGGCGTGCGGGGTGTGGGCGCCGCTGTTGTCGGGGGGGCCGGCTCCGCGCGCGGGGCCCCGCCGCCCCTGCCCGCAGCGCTGCAGCGCTTTCTGCACACCTCGAACGTCCAGCAGAAGCTCCGCCTGCTCCCCACCGTGGCCGCGGCGGCGCTTCTGCTGATCCTCATGCTCACGGTCACTTTCGGTCTCGTCACCGAGGCGCGCATGGCGCACCTCGACGGCCCGGCGGCGCTCGACCGCGTGCGTATGCTCCAGCGCGCGTCCTGGCTCCTGATTGCCCTTATTACACTCGGTGCCGTGGGCGCACTCGCCGTGCTGGCCAACGCCATGAGCCGGTCCATCACCGAACCCATTCGCGACGCGGCCACAATGGCGGACCAGCTCGCGCGCGGCGAGGGCGGACTGGCCGTCCCTGAAGCCGGCGACGACGAGATCGGCCAGCTCCTGCGCGCGATGGCGCGCCTGTCGTCGTACATGGACGAGATGGCGTTCCACGCCAGCGCCATCGCCAGCGGCGACCTCGCCGTCCGTGTAAGACCGCGCTCGTCGGGCGACCGGTTCGGCAACGCCTTTACCGAGATGGTGCGCTATCTCGGCGACATGGCTGCGGCGGCCGATCGCATCGCCGGCGGCGAACTAACGCACCCTGTATCGCCGCGCTCCGACCGCGACAGCTTCGCCCTCGCATTTGGCGCTATGAGTAATGCCCTATCGCAACTCATGCGCGAGCTCCAGTCCACTGCCGACATCGTGGCCCAGGCGTCGGCTGCGGTCTCCGCGTCGGCGCAAAGGCTCTCCGACAGCACCGGCTCGGCGGCATCGGCGGTGAGCGAGACGACCACCATCGTCGAGCAAGTGCAAGAGTACATCGCCAGCACGGTAGAGGAGAGCAGGGCGATGGAGTCGCTCGCCGCCGAGAGCGCGAAGAACGTAGACGCGGCCGGCGAGGCGATGCGGGAGGCCGTCGACGTCCTCGGGCGCATCGGCAAGAAGGCGGCAGACATCAACCAGCTCGCGGACTGGACCAACCTGGTGGCGCTCAATGCCAGTATCGAGGCCGCACGCGCTGGCGACGCCGGGCGTGGCTTCGCCGTCGTGGCCGACGAGGTGCGCGGGCTCGCCAAGCATACACAAAGCGTGCTTCACGAAATCATGGGCTTCGCCCAGTCTGGCGGCTTGGTCACCGCGAACGCGGAGCAGGTTCTCGCGCGACTCGGCCCTTCCATCCGCCTGACGTCGGAGATGGTGGAGCGCACTGTGGCCGCATCAGGCGAGCAGACCGGCGATCTCGGCGAAGTGTGCCGGGCTGTGAGCGAGGTGGAGGCCACCGCGCGCGAGAACGCGCGCTCGGCCGAGGAGCTGGCGGCGACGTCACAGCAGCTCGCGGCCCAGGCCGACGGCCTGCGCGAGCTCATTTCTGTGTTCCGGAGTGGAGTGGTGGTGGAGAGTAGAGAGTAGAGAGCAGAGAGTGACCGTCTACTCTCTACTCGCTACCCTCTGCTCCTTGACCCATTCCTTACACACATCTGACTGAGTCGTCTTGCGTACCGCGCGTTAGTGGTGGAACGTGCGGCCATGAGACCATTCATAATCGGTTTCCTCGCGCTCGCTGGCTGCAGCTCCGGCAAGCCCGCCGAACATTTCGGCTACATCACGCGCCTCGGTAACGACACTGTTTCCGTCGAGAATGTCGTGCGCCGCGGAGACACGCTGACGATCGACGGCGTCGACCGATTTCCGCGCGTGCAACAGCGGCACGCGAACGTCACGCTCGCACCGAACGGCGGCATTCGCCGGTTGGTCATGGACATCACCACGCCGAGCGAGCCTGCGAAGGCGCGGGAGCGACACGTCGTCGTTGACGTGACTCCCGATTCCGTGCTCATGACGAAGCGCGACAGCGCGAGCTACACGCGTTGGGCGTTCGCGCACGGGCCGGTGCCTGTCGTCGCGCACGTGCCGCAGATGTATAGCTTGTACGACCTCTACTTCGAGGCGGCGCTCGCGCGGCCAGCAACATCGACATCTCCGGCGGCTGACACCGTGCCGCTGCGTCAATTCTACATCGATCGTGAGTTCGACCGCTTTCCGCTGGGGCACGCAACCGTGCGCCGCTTGCCAGACAATAAAGCGGAGGTATGGCACGATTGGCTTTCCGGCGTCGGTGAAGCGACGCTCGACTCGAGTCACCGGCTGCTGACGTACTCGGGCGCGCGCACGACGTACAAAGTGGACGTGACGCGGCTCAATCAACCGGCCGACGTCCAGGCGATAGGTGCGCAGTTCGCGGCGCTCGAGGCGAAAACCGGTGTGTCGCAGTTGAGCGTTCGCGACACGGCGCGAGCAACCATTGGCGCCGCGACCTTCGACGTCGACTACGGACGTCCGCTCGCGCGCGGGCGGCAACTGCTCGGCGGCGTGGTGCCGTTCGACTATGTGTGGCGCACGGGAGCCAACGCAGCGACACAGTTCACGACGTCGGCGCCGATCACGCTGGCAGGGATCGCGGTTCCGGAGGGGACGTATACGCTGTGGACTGTTCCACGCACGAACGGCGGCGCGGATCTGATCGTCAACAAACAGAGCGGCCAGTGGGGCACCGAGTACAACGCCGCGCGCGACCTCGGCACGGCGCCGATGCACGTGGAGACACCGACGGCGCCGGTCGAGCGCTTCACGATTTCAATCGTTGGTATCGATGACAGGCACGGGACGCTCGCGATCGAGTGGGGACCGTTTCGCTGGACGGCACCGATCGTCGTAGCCGCCAGTCGGACACTCAGTGCCCGCAAGAGTTAGTGGCGCGTAAGCGAGAATGAAAGCACGCTCCTTCACGCTGACCAACCTTTGTTATTGTGGTGGTGGACTGGCGCGCCGAGGGAGCCACAATGAAGAGGGGTGGTGCGGATGCGACGATGAAACTGATGCGACTGATCGCTCCTCGCAGAAGCCGAACTGCACTCGCAACGAGCCGAGATGAGTTTTGTGAACGACCTCGGTCGGCCACTAACCACGAAACTGACAGGTGTGCCGTTCACAACATCGTCACGGCTCGTGGTGTGAGGAGTTGTATGTGATCGCGGAGCGATCCGAAGCATCCGGCCTTGTCCGTCGCGATCCGTACCACCTTCTGTCATAGTGGCCAGACTGGCGCGCCGAGGTAGCCACAATGAAGAGGGGTGGTACGGATGCGACGGATGAAACTGATGCGACGGATCGCTCCTCGCATGAACGGAACTCCACTCGCAACGAGTCGGGACGAACTTTGTGAACGCCCTCGGTCGGCCACGAGCCTCGAACCTGATCGGTGTGCCGTTCACAACATCATCACGGCTCGTCGCGTGACGAGTTGTGTGTGATCACGGAGCGATCAGTAGCATCCGGCGTTGTCTGTTGCATCCGTACCAGCTTTTGTCATGGTGGCCGGACATCCTCGGAGAGTGGTCACAGACGAGAATTGAGCTCTAATTGACTTCTGCCGCGTTCCAGCTGAACGTCGCAACCAACGGATTTGCTCGGGATCACAAATGAACAGTGAAAGCGCCGACGTCGACTGGCAGACCGACTCGATCACGGTCCGCGGCACCTTGCTGCGCCCGTTAGGCAGCGGACCGTTTCCTGCCGCAGTCCTCGTCGCCGGGAGCGGTCCGACGGACCGCGATTGGAACACGCCGCTCCTGCCGGGCGCCAACGGCAGCGCACGACTCATCGCCGACGAGCTCTCGCGTGCCGGCTTTGCGTCGCTGCGGTATGACAAGCGCGCGTCCGGGCCGCACGTTCGCGAGAACGTCGAGCGCATGATCGGCAAAGTGAGCATGCAAGGTCATGTCGACGAGCTCGAGGGCGCTGTTCGCACCCTCGCGAATCACCCGTTCGTTCGGAGCGATAAAATCTTCGCGGTCGCCAACAGCGAGGGGACCCTTCACGCGCTCAACTACCAGCTCGGCGCACCCGAGCTTCCATTCGCCGGCCTCGTACTGATTTCTCCTCCAGGGCGGAGTGTCGGCACCGTCGCGCGATCACAAATTGCTGCACAAGTCACCGACCTCCCGAATGGCGATGCGGTGATGGCGCTCTACGATACGGCCATCGCTCACTTCCTCGCTGGCGAGTCGATGACGCCTGATCCGTCTCTACCCGCGGGCATTCGGGCACTGCTTGGTGGTCTCGCGGCACCGGCAAATCTCCCCTTCGCGCGCGAGCTCTGGACGAGTGACGGCGCGCCGCTCGTGGCGCAGGTCGACGTGCCTACGCTCATCGTCATCGGGAAGAAAGACATTCAGGTCGACTGGCGCGCCGATGGTGAACGACTGCAGCACGCGGCCGCCGGAAATGCGCAAGTCAAATCGCTCTTTCCCGACGACGCGAATCACGTGCTGAAGCACGAATCTCGGCCGCGGTCGGAGTTGAACGCCGCCAACGTGTCGAGCAGCTACAACGGCCCTGACGCGACGCTGGATTCGGATGCGATTGCGAGCATCACGGAGTGGCTGGGAAAGCGTGTTTGATAGCGGGTTCGCTCTACAGTCCGTGTACGGCGAGAGCGGGAGCCGGGGCACTATGGCACTAGGTGTTCCGCGAATTTCGGGATGATCGCCTTTCGTATGGGAAAGTGGCCGCTGAAACGGCTGACACGCGCTGAAGCCGCTGACGACTCCTCTGGATGGCAGGCTCCACGCAGTCAGATTTTTGTCTTTGCTAAAGTGCGCCGGCGAAGTCCCATTGGTTTTGCGGTCTTCCCAAAGCATTTAGAAAGCAATCGACACCGGTGCGAGGACCTCGCCGCACAGACGGAACACATCAGCGGCGTCAGCGCGTGTCAGCGGTTTCAGCGGCCCAGCCCAGAGGCGAGCTGCAAGCTCGGAGCTTCCGAGAGATCAGAGAATGACTTCAGCTCTCGGACTCAGCTCCGAGAGATGAGAAGATCAGCTCGGGGCCCTTTCGAGGTGGCATTCACGCATCGCACCCAGGACAGCGAGCCCAGACGCGAGAGGCAAGCTCGGAGCTCACAGAGATCAGAGAACTGCCTCAGCTCTCAGAGTCAGCGGCGAGCGGTGAGAAGATCAGCTCGGGCCCTTTCGAGGTGGCATTCACGCATCGCACCCACGACAGCGAGCCCAGACGCGAGAGGCAAGCTGAGAGCTCCCAGAGATCAGAGAACTACTTCAGCTATGAGAATCAGCGATGAGTGATGAGAAGATCAGCTCAGCAGTGAGCGGCTGACTATTCGTCGTCCGGAGTCTCGAGGACCTTCTTTCGATAGGTGTAGACCATCTTCCGAATCTCGATCGTTTCGTTGTTGAACTTCTGCCACTCGTCGGAGGAGAAGAGGTCCAGATCGCGCGTGGAGAGCAGGTGGCCCTCGGTTTCGTTTGCGGACTTGACCGACATATCGAGGAATCGCGCGAATTCCTTATTCGTCGCCGCGCCGCATCCTTCGGCGATGTTGTCCTTGATGCTGTCGACGGCTCCCGTCAGCTGCGCGCCGAGACGCGCGTAGCCCGCCCGTGAGAATTTCCGCGTGCGCTTGTGCAGTGCGATGGACAGTGCATGCGCGCGTTGCCAGGCCATGATGCGTTTGAAGTCCCGCATGCGGTTGTGGTATCAGTGCTCATCGCCGCGCCTCGGATCAATTCCGCTCCCCGCTGAGCTGTTTGTCTCACCTCTCGCCGCTGACTCTGATCGCTGAGGTAGTTCTCTGATCTCTGTCAGCTCTCGGCTTGCCTCTCGCGTCTGGGCTCGCTGTCGCGGGTGCGATGTGTGACAGCCACCTTGAAAGGGCCCGAGCTGATCTTCTCATCGCTCGCCGCTGACTCCGGGGGCTGAGGTAGTTCTCTGATTTCTGTCAGCTCCGAGCTGGCAGCTCGCCTCTGGGCTCGCTGTCGTGGACGCGATGCCGACACGGCGAGTGGAACAAGGCCTGAGCTGACAGCCACGGATTTGGTGCAGTGCACCCTCACTCGTATCGCAACGCTTGCATCGGATCGACATGCGACGCCCGGAGCGCGGGGACCAACGCCGCCCCGAGGGCGACCAGCGTCAGCAGGACCGCGGAGAGCGCGATCACCATCGGGTCCCAGCCCTTGAGCTCATAGAGCAGCGACTGCGCCCCTCTGCCTAACGCGATGGCGCCCGCGATACCGATCACCGCGCCCACCAGCGTCATCACACCCACCTGGCGCAGCACCATGCGGCTCACGGTTCCTGCCGTCGCACCTAACGCCATTCGCACGCCGATCTCGCGCGTGCGCTGCGCGACGGAATAGGCGAGCACGCCGTAGAGTCCGACCGCCGCGAGGAGCGTGGCGAGAACCGCGAACGCTGCCGACAGCGTGCTGATCATCCGATCCAGGAACACGTTGTCGCGCACCTGCTGCGGGAGGGTGGTCAACCGCTCGACCGGGAGACTCGCGTCGAGCTTCTTGATGACTCTCGGAATTGCCTGAAGAAGCTGCTGCGTTGGCAGCGTACTCCGGACATAAAAGTACATCTGGTCCATTCGCCCCATCTGACGGTAGGGCTGCACGAACACCGGCGGGATCTTGTCCTTCACTTGCGAGTACTTGGCGTCCTTCGTGAGACCGACGATCGTGATGTTGAGTGAATCATTACCAACGGAGAGACGTTTTCCGACCGCGTTGATGCCGAGATTAAATTTCTTCGCGAACGCCTCGTTCACGATCGCTACCCTCAGGCCGTTCGCGTTGTCGGCGGCGGTGAAGTCGCGCCCGGCGATAAGTGGCACGCCAGTCACGTGAAAATAGTTCGGCCCAACGACGTTGAAGCGTGACCCGGCGTCGGTGTCGAGGTCCTTGTGAAAGCCTTCGACCGACACGCTCGTTCCCCAATTGCTGCCGGCGAGCAACGGTACGGATGCGGACGTGACCCCCGAGACGCCAGGAAGTGCTGCCAGCTCCTCCTCGACGCGGTCGTACAGCGCGGCGGTGCGCACCGAGTCGTACGCATTCCTGCCGGGCGAGATGGCGAACGACACCACGTTGTCAATCTTGATCCCGAGGTCTACTCGGCTGACGTTGCGCAGGCTCTCGATGAACAGGCCCGCGGCAATGAGGAGCGCCATCGACAGCGCGATCTGCGCCGTGACGAGGCTCGTACGAAATCGCGCGGCGCCGCGACCACCGGTGAGCTTTCCGGAATTGTTGCGCAGCTCCGTCACGAGGTCGGGACGCGTACTTTGAAGCGCCGGTACGATTCCGAAGGCGAGCCCCGTCGCGATCGACACGAACGCCGTGAAGATCAGCACGGGCACGCTCAACCGAAGCTGCATGTCGCCCATCTCCTGTGGCGGCAGCATCGCCGTGATTCCGACCAGTGTCCAGTGTGCGACCAGCACGCTCGCGAGGCCGCCCAGGATCGCCAGCAACACGGACTCGGTGAGCACCTGCACGATGAGCTGGCGACGCGTCGCACCTAACGAAAGACGCACCGCCATCTCCATCGTGCGGTTCGCCGCGCGGGCCAGGAGCAGGTTCGCGATGTTCGCGCACGCGATCAACAGCACGATCGCCGTGATCGAGAAGAGGAGCACGAGCGGCGTCCGCGACGTCTTGATCATCGAGCTCTGCCCCTTCCGGCCGTCGTTGAGGACGACCTTCTTCGCCTTGAACTGCGCGAGCGTCTTGGCGCTCATCCCCTTCTGCAACGGCACCTCGATATCGTTGATGAGGTGTGAGTAGACAGTGTTGATCGACGCCGAGGCCTGCTCGATGTTGGCACCGGGATTGAGTCGCCCAAAGAGATAGATCCAATAGCTCGTCCGCTCCTCGAATCCGGTCCAGCCGGTGTTCATCACCGCGCGCATCGTGATCGGCACGAAGACGTATGGGCGCTCGCCTTTCGTCGTACCGGAGAACCCTTCGGGCGCGACGCCGATAATGGTCATCGGGTGGCCGTTCACTACGAGCTGCTGGCCCACGACGCTCGGATCGGCGCCGAGCTGATTTGTCCAATAATCGTAGCTCAGCACGACTACATAATGGCCCCCGATCGTCTGGTCGTCGTTAGGCGTGAGCAGCCGACCGATCGCTGGCCGGATCCCGAGCACCGGGAAATACGACCCGGAGACGAACACCCCACGCCCGTTGATCGCCGTCTTTCCGCGCATCGCGACGTTGACGCCGAACAGGAAGTGTCCCACGATGCCGCTGAAGGCGGTCTTCGCTCGCTCCAGATCGCGGAACATCGGATAGGAGAACACCTCGTCGCAGTCCCCGGCGGAGTTGCAGGAGTTCGAGCCATACTGGGGACCCGGCCCAACGAAATTGACGAGTCGATCGGGCTGCGCCACCGGAAGCGGCCGGAGCAGGATCTGGTCGAAGAGAGAGTAAATTGCCGCGTTCGCCCCGATCCCGAGGGCGAGTGACAGGATCGCGACAATGGTCACGAACGGCGTTCGAAACAGGGTCCTGAACGCCAGCTTCACATTCCGCATCGATTATCTCAACGTCTGGTGTCCCGCAACGATCAGACGTTGGACACTTGCGCCGTGTTTCGGGTTGGGCTGGAACTTCCTACGGAGCAGGCGCCGATGCGATCGGAAAACGCAAGATGAACGACGATCCCTTCCCAAGTTCGCTCTCAACGCTGAGCGTGCCGCCCATCTGTTCGACGAGCGCCTGGGAGATTGCTAGTCCGAGTCCGACGCCCGCGGCCCCCGCCGTCCCGGCGCTCCGAAAGTAGGCCTCGAAGATCGCAGCACGGTCGGCCTCCGGGATGCCCGGCCCGGTATCGGTGACGCGAAGCTCGGCGAGACGTGCGCTCGACTTTCCTAAGCACACGCTGATCGTGCCATCGACCGGCGTGAACTTCACTGCGTTGCCGATCAGGTTGACGAGCACCTGTCGAATGCGCGCCGCGTCGCCAATGACGCGAACGTCCCCCCCGACTTCCAGTCGGAGGCTCTGCCGCTTGACGAACGATGCTGGCAGCAGGATGTCCACGGAGTCGCGCGCAATCTCCACGAGATTGACCGGCTCCGCATGGACCGACATCGCTCCAGCGGTGAGCCGCGCCATGTCCATCACATTTTCGAGCAGCGAGAGCAGATGCCGTCCGCTCATCCGAACGCGACCGATGGCGTGAAGCTGCTTCTCCGTCATCACGCCATACAGGCCGTCCTCGAGCACGGCGCAGTAGCCCTCGATCGCGCCGAGCGGGCTCCGAATGTCATGAGCCAGCGTGGCGAGCGCGCGATCCTTTGCATTCGTCGCGCCTTCGCTGACACGCAGCCGCCCTTCCATCTCGAGACGAACCTCGCCGCCGAGTCGAGCATTCTCTAACGCGACCCCTGCTTGATCGGCGAGTCCCGAGAGCATCCACTCATCGAGGCTGGTCGCGGTTTGTGCGAGACCGACGGCAAGTAAGCCCGTCACCTTGCCGCCGACGACGAGCGGCACAGCGATCAGCGACGCTTCCGAAACCTGCAAGAGTCCGAGCAGCCGCCCCGTGACCTCATCGTCGAGCGGCGCCTGAAATCGCGCCACCAGCGCATCGTCGATGCCGTGCGCGGCGCGAACGTTGAGCACGTCGGCGGAGTCGAGCAGCATCAATACGCCGGCGCTCGCGCCGAGCAGGTCCGTGCCTTGCTCGACGGTGAACCGCGCGATCTGCTCCAGCGACGTTCTGTTGCTGAATCCGCGATTGATGTCGACGAGCCGGCGCAACTGGTCGGATCGCGCGTCGCCCCCAGTAGACGTCTCCGCCGTGATCATTCGAGTACGACGAGGCCCGTCGGACGGATCTCCACTTCGCGCACCCGTAAGTCGTGGGCGCTGCCGCGCGTCTTGAGTACTCGGACCGCTCGACGCGTGCGCTCCTCGCCGTCCACGGTCAGCAACAGAACGTTGTCCGAGAGATAGCTCATCGCGTTCTGCATCGTTTGACCGCCGATGGTATTGCCAGTCGTCTCCACATTGAGGATGCTCGTTATGCCGCGCGCGGCGAAGTGCTGGACAAGCGCGTAGAGATAGTCGTGCAATCGCTGCGGGTCGGTGGCCGCGCTCGCGAGATCTCCGAGTGCGTCGATGACGAGCCGGCCAACGCCGCCTTCCTGAATCCGGCGGAACATGTCGACGATGATGCTGTCGATCTGGAGCTCCACGGGCGAAGCATACACAAGGTCTAATCTCTCCTCCGCCGCGGGGTCGAGGTCGGCGCCGAGATTGCGTATCGTCCGGACCAGCTGCGACGGATTCTCCTGGAAATTCATGTAGAGACTCCGGATACCGCGGCGGGCGCCTTCGAGCGCGAACTGGAGAGCGATCGTTGTCTTGCCCGCGCCCGACGGGCCCGCAAGGAGCGTCGTCGTTCCCTTCCACAGCCCGCCGTCGAGCATCGCGTCGAGACCGGAGACGCCGATCGACACACGCTCCGAGGCAGGCTCGTATCCCTCGGGAAGCGCCGGGCTGACGAGACGCGGATAGATGTCGAGTCCCGAATTCGTGATGCTGAATGCGTGCGCGCCCTCGAGATAGCGGCTGCCGCGAAGCTTGTACACGCGGAAGTACCGCTCGTCGCGATTGCCGAGGCGGCGACGCGACATCTCGACGATGCCGTCGGCCACCGCAAACTCACGATACCGCAGGATGTCGTCCTCCGTGTATTCACCGAGGAGGAACGCCGTGGTGCCGTAGGCCGTGAGGAGCGACGTCAACTCGTGGACCATACGACGGCGGTCGCCGGCGTCCGGTTCGAGATCGTGGACAGCCTTGAAGGAATCAATGACGATGATCTTCGGCGCTCGCGATCGGATTGCTTCGCGAAGCAGCGGGATCAGCGCCGCCGGTCCGTCTTTCGCGAGCTGTTCGCCGACGTCCTCGTAGATGACCTGGGAGCCGAATTTGTCCTCGTCGTAGAACGAGAAGCCCTGGAGATAGCGAATGACCTTCGCCAGCGGCTCAGACAGCGTCGTGAGATAGAGGACGGGCCGGTCGTCGGCCGCGTTATGAAACATCAATTGCTCGGCGAAGATGGTCTTTCCCGAGCCCGGATGTCCCATAATGATGTTGATGGAGTTCAGCGGAAAGCCACCGCCGAGGATGTAGTCGGCCTCGGTGTTGCCTGACGTCATCCGGTCGGCCATATGGTCGGCGGACCGCGATATCAGGCGGCGGTCAGGAGGTGCGAGCGTAATCATTGCGATTCCGTGAGCGAATGTGTCTCGAGCGCGACGAGTCGTTGGATGGTGCCGAGGAGTACCGACGGCACGAGCGGCTTGCGGAGGAAGGCGTTCGCCCCCGCCTCCTTGGCTCGTGCCTCGGCAGCGAGAACGCTGAACACGATCACCGGAATGTCGCGCGTTGTCGGGTCCTCCTTCAGCTCACGGCACAGCTGCAGGCCGTCGAGCTTTGGAATCAGGATTTCCGTGATGACGAGATGCGGAAGCGTTAGGCGCGCTCGGCTCAGTGCCGCGGGCCCATCGTCGGCGAACTCGACGGAGAACCCGACGCTCTCGAGAAAGTATTGTTCGAGATCTCTAACGTTGCGATCGCGCTCTGCGATGAGGATCGTTCGCGCGAAGGAGTTCCCGTCGTCCATCATGCCTCCTTGTTCACGAACTTGCACGATGAGCTCGCGTCAGATGGCTTCCTGCGTCGCGAGTAGCTCGTGCAAGCCACCGGTCGCTGTCATCACGGATATCAAATCCGCAGAGTCGACGACCGCCTCGAGGACATGCGCTTGAGGGCCGGCTGAACCGCGGCGAACCATCGTGCCTCCTTCGAAAGGCGAAGGCTGACCACGAGTGGCTCGGGAGGGCCGCGCGTTGCAACGTCGCGGAGCACCTAAGGGGGCAGCCCAGTGGCTGCTCGCCAGCTTCTTGTAATCTAGCACCGGGTGATGCAATTAGCGAACCGAGGCGCTGTCGTGCCGATGGTGCGACGAACGTGATGACGGCACGCTGCGATTGTTAGCTAGTCCGCGAGAAAGACGGACTCACCTTTTACCTAACGACTGCGCTCACTTTCGATTCACTCATCTCACCCACGGCAGCGAGCCCAGAGGCGGGACACAAAACCAGAGCTGAACGAGAGAATAAAACAACAAGATCAAGTATAGCCCCCCCCCACTGGTGATGATAAAAACTCAACCCAGACGGTCACAATTAATAAAAGT
>JANWKK010000190.1 GCA_025451425.1 Gemmatimonadaceae bacterium | reverse complement strand
TCATTGGACACGCGGCCCGGACAGAACGTTGACAGCTACGGATCCCCGCCGTGGATCTCAGACCGTCGCTGGTAACTCTCGGCGGCGACCTTGAACGGCCTTGAACACCGAAACGGCCGGAACGGGCGCCGAAAGTGCCGGATCGAGAGGAAAGGCGACACCGATCTTTTGTAAGGTTCTTCACCGATTTCCGGGAAATGCGGCTCATTCGGCGGTCATAATCAAGAACGGCGCAACGGCAGGAGGTTACTGATGTCACGGATCTGAACAGATTTGACGGATCGCTCCTTTGTCGCTCATCCACTTCTTCCGCAATGAATACGAAAACTTGTTCATCGACCTCGGGACGCTAGGTGGTAGTGGCCTATGGGAGTGCAGTCACAAAGAAGCCGACTCGTTGCGCGCTGCGTCATGCGTGCTGAGCAGCGATCCGAAGAATCCGTGAAATCCGGACCCCTGCCGTTTTCGCACTTTGTCTGACCCGAAGGTCGGGCGCCGTCGTTCCCAGAATTCCGTGAAGATCGTTTTGTAAAAGTGGTTCGACGCCTTTGTCATCCGGAATTTTCCGCGCCGTTTCCGGCCCTATCGGTGTTCAAGGCAGTTGATAGTGGCGCCGCCTGGGGCCAGCGGCCCCGGATCCCAGGAAGCCTCAATCCCCTCGTAAGGCCCTCAGCGGATCGGTCTTCGCAGCCTGGCGGCCCGGCAGGTAGGTCGCGAGGAGAGCGACGCCGATGAGCGTGAGCGAAACAATCCCGAAGGTCAGCGGATCCTTCGCAGTTACGCCGTACAGGAGGCTCGCCATGGATCGCGTCAACAACAACGCGCCGGCGAGCCCGACCGCCGCACCTGCCAACGCCACCGTCATTCCCTCGCGAACGATCATCTGAACGACCAGCGCCGGCGCCGCGCCTAACGCGAGGCGAACACCAATCTCGTGCGTCCGCCGAGAGACCGCGTAGCTCATCACACCATAAACCCCAACTGCTGCGAGCACCAATGCAACGCCTGCGAAGACGGCGAGGAGCACCAGGGTGAAGCGCGGTCGAGAGTTCGCGAGCTGCACTACCTCGCGCATGGTTCTCACTTCGGAGATGGGGAGGTTCCGGTCGAACGACCACACGGTATTGCGGATGGCCGGCACAAGTGGCGCCGTCTCGCAGGACGCTCGATCGCCACATCGCCCGCGAACGACCAATGATAGATATCCGACGTGCGGCGCCACGTTCGTTAGGTAGTTTCCTTCCTGAAGCCAGGGAACGAAGATCTCTTCCTCCGGCGGCGCCGCCCAATCGGAGCGCACGGTGTTCTTCACGACGCCAACGACCGTCATCCAGGTCGAATTCGCGCTCGGGCGATCGAGCGTAAAGCGCTTCCCGATCGGGCTCTCGCCCGGCCAGTAACGCCGCGCCATGAACTCGTTGATGACGACCACCGGCGGCGCGCCGACTCTATCTGTTGCGGTGACATCACGTCCGCGAAGAACCGGAATCCCCATCGTTGCGAAGTACCCGGGCAGCACGACGCGATACGTCGCGCTCGGTGCGTCGCCCGGTTTCGGAACGTCCCGTCCCTCGATGAAGAAGGACATGCCCCAATTGTCGCCGACGATCGGAACATGATTGATCGCGCTCGCGGCGCTCACGCCTGGCAGCGCGCGTACTCGGTCGAGCAACTGTTCGATGAACGCCACGCGCCGTTCCGGCGAGGCCTCCGCGGTGCCGGTGAACGACACGATCATTGTCACGACGCCACGCGCGTCGAACCCGGGATCGATGTTGCGCAGTGCGACGAAGCTGCGAATCGCGAGCCCCGCGCTGGTGAGAAGAATGAGCGCGAGCGCGAACTCGGACGCGACCAGCAGATCGCGAAGGCGATGCTGGCGCACGCCGATTCCTGCGCGGCCCCCTTCGCGCAGCGACTCGGCGAGGTGGGCACGTGAGGACCGCATCGCCGGCGCTATGCCAAAGAGGAGCCCCGTCGCCACCGACAAGACCACGGTGAACACGACGACGCGCAAGTCGAGGCCAATTTCACCGGAGCGCGGCAGCGCAACGCCTCCGAGGGCAACCAGTGCGTGCACGCCGTAGGCAGCGAGCCCCAACCCAATGGCCCCTCCGGCCGTGCCGAGGAGAAGACTCTCGGTGAGAAGCTGCCTAACAAGCCGACCACGGCCGGCGCCGAGCGCAGCGCGAACGGTGACCTCTCGCTCGCGCGCAGCACCGCGCGCGAGCAGCATGTGCGCGACGTTGGCGCACGCGAGCAGCAGCACGAATCCTACTGCGCCGAGCAGCACGAGGAGCGCCGGCTGTACATCGCCGACGACGAGATCGCGCAGCGGATAGACGTGTACATCGCGATTCGTCCCGGGATAGGCGTGTTCCAGGCTGGCGGTGATACCGGCGATCTCGGCGCGCGCCGAAGCGAGGCTCCCGCCGCGCCGAAGCTTCGCCAGCACGCGGAGCGACTCTGCATCCCGGCTGGGCGCGCGGGTACCTAACGCGAGCGGTGCCCAAAGTTGTACGTCGTGCGCCCAGAACATCGGAAAGTCGAAATTCGGCGGCATCACGCCGATGATCATGTACGCGTGCCCATCGAGCTCGATGGACCGGCCGAGGATACCCCGATCGGCCCCGAAGCGCCGCTGCCAGAAGCCCCAGGAGAGAACGGCCTCATATTCGCGACCGGATTCATCTTCGCCGCTGGCAAATAGGCGGCCGAGCGCCGGTTGCACGCCGGCAATCAGCAGGGCGTCCGTCGTGAGACGAAGCCCTTGGACCTTCTCGGGCACTCCGTCGCCTGTGACGTTAGGCGTCCAGTACTCAGCCGCGCCGACACGCTCGAAGGAGGCGCTCAACCGCCGCCAGTCGAGGAAGTTTGCGGGTGCCACGGGATTGTTGCGATGATGAAGGATCGCGACGAGACGATCCGGGTCGCCTAACGGGAGCGGCTTCAAGAGCACGGCGTTGACGACGCTGAAGATGGCGGTGGTCCCACCGATGCCGAGGGCGAGGGTGATGAGCGCCGTCGCGGTGAACCCGCGAGCGCGGGTCATCGAGCGCCAGCCGAACTGCAGGTCGCGGAGAATGGTCGATTCGATCATGCCCGTGTGACACGTCGCGTGACCGGAAGGTTGGGCGGAAGCACGGATCACCCCTCGCCCCCAACGGATTCGTGGTGCATTGTGGTCCACTCCCCCTGTCCAGTCGCCGTGGACCCTTCCATTCTGGCGCTAGCTCTCTCATTCACCGCAGAGAACGCAGAGGACGCAGAGGGACCAAGCAACTCACTCGTTGCTTGGTCCCTCTGCGTCCTCTGCGTTCTCTGCGGTTAGAACAGGACTTACTTATCCGTGGTGGTCTTTGTCGCCCGCCCCGCATCGAGATCGTTCCAATTCAGAATGGCGTTGAACCCCATCGCGAACGTGCCCTGCGTCTGCCACCGCCAGAAGGGTCGAATCGAGAACATCACCACGTGACCCTGGCCGATGGATTCGTCGACGATCTGTGCGCGGTTGCTGAGCGTCGAGCCTCCCTCGAGCGTGCCTGACAGGAGCATGTCATCCGCGCTCGCCGGGAATTGCATAACGACGCGCGTCTTGCTCGATGGATCGGCGGTGAGGCCTTCGACGGGACGTGCCGTGGTCGGGCCACCGAGACCACCGCCACCGCCAGCCCCACGACCGCCGCGGCCTGTAGCTGGGCCGGAATCGATCGCCGACGCTGGCATGACGCCGTACGCCTGCCCGGTGTGGTCCGGATCCCACGGCGAGAGCTTGAGCTGCGTCGCCATCGGCGTCGTGTTCTGGCCCTGAACGCGCGCCGTATTACGCCCATCGCGTGCCGCAGCCGTCGCGGGAGCACCGGCAACTTCGACCGGCGGTGGAGCGCCCGCGCCGGCATTCAGAACGGGTCCGGAGTTGAAGTACACTGGCACCTCAGCGCGATCGTAGCCATAGACGAGCGGGCTGTGGCGATCCGTGATGATGCCCCGCAGGATCGTACCGCGGGCGAAAAGCGTCGGCGGATTCTCCGCGGTGACACCGGGCGTGAGCTTCATCTCGGGAAGGATCGACGCCGTGCTGCCTTCGGTGATCAGCGTCCCGCCCTGCTGTACGAACTCGTACAACGCCTTGTAGCCTTCGGGGCCGACGCCGCCGCGAATGTCGTCGGTCGAGTCGGGGTAGCCTAACGCCTGGAACTCCGCCGTGCGCTTGTATGGAATCGGCACGTTAGGCGCCGGGCGACCAGAGTCGGCCGCCGCGCCGCCACGTCCGCCGCCGAAACCGGCCTGGCCGGGAAGCGGGCCGCCGATCGGGGTTCCGCCATGCGGCCAGATGATGACGTCGTACTTGGCGCGCAGATTCCCTTCCTTGAGCTTCGGCTCGCCGAAGTAGGCGTACGGCACGCCGTAGTGATCGAGCGCAGCGCGCACCCAGCCTTCGTCCTGTGTGCGCGTCCAGCTGTGGACGTAGCCGATGCGCGGCACGTCGAGGTCGTGCGTCTTGACCGACGGCGCCGAGGTCATCGCGTAGCCGGAGAGGCCGAGCTGCTTGAGCACCGGCTCGAGCTGGGCGCGATTGGCGTCGGCGATGACGAACGCTCCGGGAACGAAGTGATGCCCGTTCGCATCGAACTCCTCCTCGGCGGCCTGCATCTTCACATTCGCAAGCTTGAAACGGAAGGTGACGAGGTTGTTGTCGCTCGTGTTGTCGACGACGACGACGCTGCCCGTGCCGGAGATTCCGCCTGGCGCAGTGACGTCTGCCGTGACCTTCTTCATCGGGCCGTTGAGCAAGCTCTTATCGATCACGTCGAAGACCGTGAGATTGCGCATCAGCGGGAAGGTCCAGCCCGTGTCATCGTACGGGGCCGGGTTCGCTGGCGAGAAGTTCTGGAGTGAGAAGTACATGTCGGCAATCGTGCGATACGGCTGATCGCCGCGGATGATGTAATCGCCCGGCTGCACCTGGACTTTGCCCGCCGTGAAGGCACTCGTGGCGACGTCGAACTCGAGGCCCTGACGACGCAAATCATTGACAGCTTCCGCCGCGTTCTCGTTTGCGTGCTGACCAGCGGGGATTACCCAGCCATAGAGCGGCCCGTCCTTTCCCTTGGCGACGGCGCGCTTGGCCTTGAGCCAGTAGTTGTCGAGATACGTCTCCTTGTTCTTCGCGACGTAGTTCAGCGCGAAGAGGATCGCCGACTCCTGGATGTTGGTATTGTTCCGCGCGCCCCACTTGATGTACGGGAGCGGCGGATTCGGCCGGAACCACTCGCGGCTCGTCGTCGTCGCCGGCGGTCGCACCTCGTAGTTGTCCGGTCCGTAGCTCTGCACCTCGTAGAACCGGCCGATCGCGTTGTGCGTGTGCGCAATGAAGAACAAGTAGTTAGGCACCCAGCCGTCATAGAAGCCGTAAGTCCACACGCCGGGGACGCCGCGCTTCGTCATCTCGTTGATGTCGTTCTTCGCGAGCATCCACCATTCGTCGATGGTGATCGGGTCGATTGCTTCGTTGTATGGGCCGGTGCCCGTCGACGCATCGAGATATGTCACCGCCTCGTGCAGGTCGTGCAGGATCGTCGGCGTCCAGTCGAGCGTGACCTTGGTGATGTTCTTGGTCAGATCGAGGAACTGGCCCATGCCGTCGCGATTGTTGTCGTGCTGCACGTACTTGCCCCAATACATGAGCGGGAGTGTGCCGACCGCCTGGCGATTTTTCTTGTTCCAGTAATACGTATCAACGGCCTTCTCGCGCCCATCCACTTCGACGACCGGCGTGATCAGCACGATGACGTTGCTACGAATATTCTGAATGAACGGCGTCTCCTCGACGACGAGCCGGTACGCGAGCTCCATCAGCATCTCGGGGCCGCCGAACTCCGGAGAGTGTATTCCGCTCGTTATGTAGTAGACGGGCTTCGCGGTGTGGAGAATGCGCTGCGCGTCCGCCTCGCTCGTCTTGCGAGGGTCGGTCAGCGCGTTGAGCATTCCCTTGTAGCGATCGAGCTGCTTGATGGTCTGCTCGTCAGCGATGGCGAGGAGCACCATGTCGCGGCCTTCTTCGGTCTTGCCGATGGTCCAGAACTTCGCCCGAGCCGGCGCCGCCTTGGCGATCGCCTCCATGTAGCGATGGATGTCGCGGGCATGGGTCAGCTCGCCTGGGGTCCCGACGATCTTGCCGAGGAATTTGAGCGGCGTCGGGACGGTGTTGGACGCGGGAAGGTGGTCTACGAGCTCGGTCGTGATCCGCGGATCCTGGAGGTATTCGTGGATTTTCGCCGTGTAGGCGGAATCCATCCG
>JANWKK010000189.1 GCA_025451425.1 Gemmatimonadaceae bacterium | reverse complement strand
TCCGAAACGCTCGCCGCCGACCGCTTCATCACCGCGTTCGTCGGCGTATTGGACCCCACTACGCATCGACTTGCCTTCCACAGCGGAGGGCAGGGGCCGATCCTCGTCGAGCGCGCGGCGACCGGTAGCTGGGAGCGACACCGGCCGACCAGCTTTCCGATGGGAGCGATGGCCGTCGACACGGTTCGCCCGGCAATGACGCTCGCGCTCGAACCCGGCGACATCGTGCTGCTCGCATCCGACGGCATTCCGGAATACGAGAATGGCGAAGGCGAGCAGTTCGGGGACGAACGCGTGTGCGCGACGGTCGCCAGCCACGGCGGCGAGCCCGCAGCGGCCATTATCGATGCGCTGCTGGCGGCGGTCCGCTCGTTCGCCGGCAGTGCGCCGCAGGACGATGATATGACCGCCGTCGTCGTGCGCCGGGAGGGAACTTCCGCGGCGACCGCCGGTGACGAAGGCCGCATAATCCGGCGTACGTTCGAGCGGACGTTCGATGCACTTGCGCAGATGGTCGACTTCACCGCCGAGTCGTTCGATCGGCTCGCAATCGATCCCCGCCACCTCCCGACGGCCGATCTGGTGATCGAGGAGCTGTTCACCAACATGGTTAAGTACGGTACCGGCAGCGCGATGCCGGTGGAACTTGGCTTCGAGCCATCGCTCGACGGCGTGCGGATCGTTCTCGTCGACCGTGACGTCGACCCCTTCGACATCCGGAGCTCACGCGAGGTCGACATCCACGCGCCGATCGACGAGCGGGTGCCTGGCGGACTCGGTCTGCACCTGATCAGGCGTATGGCAAGCTCGATCGACTACGATTACGATCCGGAACGGCGGGAGAGCCGCATTGCGGTCAGGCTCGCGGGAAAGCAGTAGGGGGAGAACAGATGTTGACAATCGAAACGGGTCCCGACGGCGTCATCGTCGTCGCCGGGAGGCTCGATGCCGCGCAGGCGCAGGCCGCGCAGACCTTCCTCGACGCCGTCGCCGGAACGGCGACCCTCGACTGCGCCAGGCTCGAATACATTTCGAGCGCTGGCCTCGGCGTCCTCCTCAAGACGCAGAAGCGCCTGCTCGGCAGCGGCGGCAAGCTGCGCCTGGCGGGCCTCAGCCCCCACCTTCGGGATATCTTCGTCTACTCCGGATTCGACCAGCTCTTCGAAATCGACCCGGCGGCATGAATCCGCCCGACCAACTTTCCGGCGCTCGCCGTGTAATTGTCGATGACGAGGCCGATCGGGCACTCATCGAACGGTACCGGAAAGGTGACCGCGAGGCGTTCACCGAGCTGGTAGTCCGGTACCAGCGCCCGATCTACAACGCCGCATTCTGGATCCTGCGCCGTGCCGAGGATGCAAGCGACATCGCGCAAATGGTGTTTCTTAGGGTTGCCGAGCGTGCCAATGACTACGATCCGCAGTACCGCTTCTTCAGCTGGATCTACCGGATCGCGGTCAACGAGTCGCTCAACTTGTTGCGGCGCAGCGGCAACGAGGATCCCCTCGACGACGACCGAGACATTCCGGAACCTGAGCCAAGGGACCCGGAGACCCGGCTCAGCGAGGCCGAGCGCGCCGCGCGGGTCAGGCAAGCAGTGATGACGATGTCGATGATCGACCGCACCGTGATTACCCTTCGTCACTTTTCGGAATGCAGCTACCAGGAGATTGCCGACATCCTGGAAGTGGACGAAACGACGGTTAAATCGCGGCTGTACGAGGCGCGGCAGCGCCTGCGCAGCCTGCTCGAAGATTTGCGATAGGACGCCCATGAACGCAACCGACGCCAGCGCCCTGATGCACACGGTTCTAGACGGAGAGGCAACGCCGTCCGAAGCCGCCGAACTCCAACGCGAGCTCGCCATGCGGCCGGAGCTGCAGAAGCAGTACGCCTCGCTGCAGGGCCTGTTCGACGATCTGCGACGGGTGCCGGTCGGCTACCCGCCGGAGGGGCTCGTCGCCGCCGTGATGGCGAATATTCCGCAAAATCCGGCCGAATCGGTCGATGACCGCCAACTTTTCGCTGGCCCCGGAGTAATTGGGGCAAGTTCGCAAGGTACCCGGGGCCGTCGCCGGGAAGGTTCAAAGGCAGGCCGCATCGAAGTTCAACCGTGGCTGAGAGGGAAGGAAGAGAACATGAGCGAGCAGAACCGGACGTTTCCTGGCAAGCGCAAGTGGTGGATCGGCGGAGGTATCGCGGCCGCGGTCGTCGTCATTGGATTTGCGTCGGGTCTGATTCCCCCGGGCGGCAAGGACACCGCGGGGACGATCGTGCCAGCGCAGCGTTATCAGGCGCCGCAAAGTGCGGTCCAGGACGTCCAGGGCGGCGGAGTGACGGGAGCGCCGGGCCAAACGACGGCCACGACGAGTCCGGCGGCCGAACCGACTGCGAACGCCAATGGGGTGACTGGCGACCGCAACGGGCTCAATGGCGACCGCAACGGTGTCAGTGGCGACCGCAACGGTGTCAGTGGCGACCGCAACGGGCTCAATGGCGACCGCAACGGGCTCAATGGCGACCGCAACATGGTGCAGTAACCGCCAGCGGCACCTCAGACCCATCAAGCGCAACAAGCGCTTTGACTACGAACCGCCGGTATGCGCCGGCGGTTTCTTTTTGTGTCGTTCCACCCTATTCTTACCGCTAGAACGAGAACAAGGGGGAGGAAATGCGCAGACGCGCCATGCTCGTGCTGCTCGCCATGTTGCCTGCTGTCGCGGCTGCCGATTCAAGCCTTAACGTTTCGTACGTCCGGACCAAGGATCTCGACCTGATCTATCTGGACGAGTTGCACTACCTTGTACCGCACACGATCCGGACATTTACCAATTCGCTCAACTTTCAGCGCAAGACGTTCGCATGGGATCCCTCTGAGCCGACGATCGTATTGCTCAAGGACTTTACGGACTACGGGGGCGCAGTTACGTACACCGTTCCGCACGACCTCGTAGAGATCGATGTTGCGCCGATGTCGCACGCATTCGAGACGGATCCTGCGACGGAGCGCCTGTACACGCTGATGAATCACGAGCTCGTTCACGTCACCCAGGGCGACATTGCGAACGACAAGGATCGCCGCTGGCGTCACATTTTCGGCGGCAAGGTGGCCGTCAAGGAAGCCAACCCGGAAACGCTTCTCTATTCGTACCTGACCTCCCCGCGAACCGTTGTACCTCGCTGGTGGTCCGAAGGCGGCGCCGTCTTCATGGAAACCTGGAAGGACGGAGGGATCGGGCGCGCCCAGGGTGGGTACGACGAGATGGTGTTCCGCACGATGGTCCGTGATCACGAGAAGTTCTTCGATCCCCTCGGACTTGCGTCGCGCGGCGTCACGACGAGCTTCCAGATCACCGCAGACGCCTACCTGTACGGGACTCGCTTTTTCAGCTGGCTCGCCTACACCTATTCGCCAGAGAAGGTCGTCGACTGGATCAAGCGCGACAAGGGCAGCAAGGCCTATTACGCAGACCAGTTTCAGCACGTGTTCGGGCTGCCGCTCGATACGGCGTGGCAGGACTGGATCGCCTTCGAGAAAGACTTCCAGCGCAGGAACCTCGACCAGGTGCGGCAGCACCCGATCACTCCGTTCCATAAGCTCGCGGGCCGACCCATGGGTTCGATCTCGCGGATGTTCTACGACGATCGCACGAAGACGCTTTATGCCGGCTTCGTGTACCCGGGGATCGTCGACCACATCGGCGTGCTCGACGTCGAGACCGGCAAGGAGACGACGCTCACCGACATCAAGGGCGGAATCGTTTACAAAGTCACGTCGACCGCATACGACCCTGCGAGCGGAACGATGTTCTTCACCGAAAACAATAACGCGCTGCGCGACCTGATGAAAGTTGATGTGCACACCGGCAAAACGCGGATGCTGCTCCAGGGTGCAAGGATCGGCGATCTTGCGTTCGATCCGACCGACCGCTCGCTGCTCGGAGTACGGCATAGCAATGGCCTCGCCGAACTCGTGCGCATCCCGTATCCGTACTCGTCGTGGAAATTGGTTCATCGCTTCCCGTACGAATCAGTGCCGTATGACCTGGACATTTCACCCGACGGGAAGCTGCTGTCGGCGTCGATGAGCGAGCTCAACGCAGACCAGTACGTTCGCGTCTGGAGGCTTTCGGACTTACTGCAAGGAAACGTGAAGCCGCTCACGGAGTTCCGATTCGGCCAGTCCATTCCGGAAAGCTTTGTCTTTTCTCCCGACGGCCGGTACCTCTACGGAAGCAGCTACTACACAGGCGTCTCGAATATCTTCCGATACGAGGTCGCGACCGGCGACGTCGAGGCAGTCTCCAACGCCGAGACGGGATTCTTCCGGCCGGTACCGCTGAAGGACGGCCGCCTGATTGTGCTCGACTACACCGGCGATGGGTTCATTCCGGTGATGATTGATCCCAAGCCCTTGAAGGACGTGAGCGCGATTACGTTTCTGGGAACACTCGTTGCTGACAAGCACCCGGTGGTCAAGACGTGGCAGGTGCCGCCGCCCGGCACGGTCGACGTCGACAAGCTGATCGAGAAGCAGGGCCCATACCTCCCGGCCCATCAGATGCGCTTCGACAACGCCTATCCGGTGCTCCAGGGCTACAAGAACGCGACCGGCATCGGTTACCAGTTCAACTTCTCGGATCCGCTCGCGCTGGCGCGGATCGGCGTTACCGCTGCGTATACGCCGTTCGGCAACGTCTCGAAGGACGAGCGCGCCCACTTCGAAATTACCGGCAACTATCTAGCGTGGCGCGGTAGTCTGTCGTGGGACCGGTCGGATTTTTACGACTTGTTCGGTCCGACGAAAACCAGCCGCAAGGGCTTTGCCGCCAAGCTCGGCTACGACGATCTTCTGATCTACGACAAGCCGCGCACGCTGAAGCTCAGCTACGACTTCGGCTGGTTCGACCACATCGACACCCGTCCGAACGCACAGAACGTAGGCACGGGGTTCACGCAGCTCGCGACGGCGCAAGTGGGCTTGCATTACTCGTTCACCAGGCGCTCGCTCGGGTATGTCGACGAGGAAAAGGGCGTCAAGTGGGACCTGGTTGCGAGGACGAGCCATATTTCAGGGGCGACGACAACCCAGGTACACGGCGACTTCGACTACGGTTTCCAGCTTCCGCTGCACCATTCGTCGATCTGGCTGCGCAGCGCTGCCGGTATGGGCACCGGTGATGTTACGAACCCTGTGGCCAGCTACTATTTCGGCGGATTCGGCAACAATTATGTCGACAACGGCGAGATCAAGCGTTACCGGAATTACGACTCCCTGCCGGGTTTCGGGATCGACGAGGTCGCGGGACAGCGTTTCCTGCGCGAGCTCGGCGAGTGGGATCTGCCGCCATACGTGTTCGAGTCGGTCGGAACGCCCGCTTTCTATCTCAACTGGCTGCGCCCAGCAATATTCGCGACGGGCCTCTGGACCGATCCCGACCATAAGGACCTTCGCAAGGGCTACGGCGATATCGG
>JANWKK010000188.1 GCA_025451425.1 Gemmatimonadaceae bacterium | reverse complement strand
GGGGGCAGCAACATTACGAAGTCGTTCACGCTCGATCGCGCGGCGACGAGCCTCGAGGCGGTTTCCGTGATCGGGACGCGCGGCCAGGAGCGCACGGTCATGGACGCGCCGGTGCCGATCGACGTCTTGTCGTCGCTCGAGGTTCGATCGACGGGACGGACGGAGACGTCGCAGATGATTCAAGCGCTCGCGCCGTCGTTCAACTTTCCGCGCACGACGCTAGGCGACGCGACGGACAACGTTCGGCCCGCGACGTTGCGCGGACTCTCACCCGATCAGGCGCTGGTGCTCGTCAACGGCAAGCGGCGGCACGCGAGCGCGGTCGTCAACATCAATGGCTTCGTTGGTCGTGGCTCCGAAGCGGTCGATCTGAATGCCATCCCGGCCGGAATGATCGATCACATCGAGATTCTGCGCGATGGCGCGGCGGCGCAATACGGCTCCGACGCGATCGCCGGCGTGATCAACATCGTGCTGAAGTCGACCGCGCCCGGCGACGTGACGGCGCAAGTGGGCGAGTATTCGACCCAGGAAGCGCAGGTCGCGAACTTTACGTCGCCGACGTACAAGCATGACGGCAAGCTGTTCTACACGAACGCCGATCACGGATGGACGTTCGGTCAGAACGGATTCGTGTTCGTTGGCGGCGAGATCCGCGATCGCGGTTACACCAATCGCGCCGCGCCTGACACGCGCATTCAGTACTTTCAAAACCTCAATCCGAACAATCCCAATCTGCCGGTCCCTGGCGGGGTCGATTTCAAGATCGGCGATTCGTACCAGCATTCCGATCTCGGATGGCTGAATACTGGAACGACGCTCGCGAATGGCATGCAGCTCTACGCGTTTGGGGGGCTATCGCACAATTTCGGCGATGCCTTTGGATTCTGGAGACGCCCGCGCGACGCGAACAACTTCCGCGGCATCTATCCCAACGGCTTCCTTCCCGAGGAACAGCCAGTGATCTGGGACGGTTCCGGTTTCGCCGGCGCGAAGGGCCAAGCGCTCGGCTGGGATTACGATCTGAGCACGGGATATGGCCGCGACGTGTTCGATATGCATATTGTAAACAGCGTCAACGTGTCACTGGGGCAAACGTCGCCAACAAGTTTTTACGCAGGCCAGCTGGCGTTCGGTCAGTCGACGACGAACCTGGATGTCTTCCGCGATTTCAGACCGGGCTTCGCTCCACTGCACACCGCCTGGGGGCTCGAGTTCCGCGACGACCAGTACAAGGTCGGTGCTGGAGACGTTGCGTCGTACGAGATCGGGCCGGTACCGGTCATCGACTCGACGGGCGCACAGACGACCACGCCGGCGCCCGCGGGTTCGCAAGTGTACCCCGGATTTCAGCCTCAGGACGCCGCGAACCATTCGCGCACCAACGTCGCCGGCTATGTGGATCTCTCGAGTGATCTGACATCAAAGCTGTTGATCGATGTCGCGGGCCGCTACGAGCACTACAGTGATTTCGGCGGCACGACGACGGGCAAGATCGCGGGGCGCTATGAACCGATACACGGCATCGCCTTCCGCGGCGCCGTGAGCTCAGGCTTTCGCGCTCCCTCGTTAGGTCAGGAGTACTTCTCGAACACGGCGATCAATTTCGTCGGCAACCCGGCCGTGCCGGTCGAGATTCGGACTTTCCCGGTCTCGAGTCCTGTCGCGCAGGTCCTGCACGCAAAGCCGCTCGAGCCCGAGAAGTCGATGAACTACAGCGCGGGCGTCGCGCTCGAGCCGCTGAAGAGTCTGTCGTTCACGGTCGATTACTATCGCATCGACCTCAAGGATCGCATCGTGCTCTCGAACAACTTCACGAGCACCGCGGTCATCGACACGTTGACCGCGCATGGCATCACCGACGTGCAGGGCGCGCGGTACTTCACGAATGCGGTCGATTCGCGCACCAATGGTCTGGACGTGATCGGCAACTATGGCTGGTCGCTTACGCGCACGGCGCTGTTGCGCCTAACGGCGGCGTACAACGGTAACTGGACGCGCGTGACGCGGATCGACTCTTCGGCGATTCTGCCGGGCCAGGGAAACGCCCTCTTCAGCCGAGTGGACCAGGCGCGTCTGGAGAAGGGAAATCCGCGCAACAATCTCGTGCTCTCGGGAAATCTCGGCGTTGGCCGTTTCGGCATCGACCTACGAGACCAGCGCTTCGGACAAGTGACGTCGTACGGGACGACGCCAGCGGGCGATCAAACGTGGTCGCCGAAGTGGGTGACTGATTTTTCGGTGAGCTACGGCCCGGTCACGAAAGCGACAGTGACGTTAGGTGCGGACAACGTCTTCAACACCTATCCGGACGCAACGATCGCCGGCAACACGAACTCCGGCATCCTGCCGTACAGTGGGATCTCGCCCTTTGGCATCAATGGGCGGTTCATTTACGCGAAGCTTTCGTACGGGTGGTGACAAAGAAAAAGGCTCCTCTCCGTTACGGAGAGGAGCCTTTTTCGATTGTCGCGGTTAGCGAGCCGCTCGCGTGACGTTCTCCGCCGCCGGGCCCTTTTGGCCCTGCACGATGTCGAATTCCACACGCTCGCCTTCGCTCAGGGACTTGAAGCCCTGGCCCTGAATCGCCGAGTGATGCACGAAGCAATCTTTCTGGCCATTCTCGGGCGTGATGAAGCCAAAGCCCTTCTGATCGTTGAACCACTTCACTGTGCCGGTCGTACGCATCGTCCTTCTCCTAAAAAATGAAAATGTGCTGTGATCGGAGTCCGGTGATGCCGTACGCACCGACACAACATGTGCACGTTGCGTCCACTCGTTGGACGCGTCGTGAGCGACTTAAGAAAAAAGACCTGCTCGCAGTCGGCAGGCCCCTTGTCAGTCGGAACTTGTCCATGCGCCGAAGCGCATTTGTCGCTAGTCAATTATAACCGCGTGAGGGGTATTTCGCAACGCACACCTTAGCGGAAGGTCCCAGGACTGACGTCGTATAACACATGGGGCGCACCCACTTCGTCTTCGGGGCGCCAGAAGGCCAGTTGCTCGGACCAAAGAGTGCTTTGCAGGCGACGGCCATTGAGGCTGAGAAATCCTGCCGCCCGGCCAGTGACCACGCCAAGCTTGCGAAGATCGTGGAGATCGCGGATCACCACTCGATTGCGCTCAGCGAGGATTCGCCGTGCCGATGTCGGGCCGATGCCCGGTACCCGAAGCAACTGCGATCGTGAGGCGGTCCGAATCTCGATCGGGAAGCGCTCCGGATGCGAGAGCGCCCACGCCACCTTCGGATCGAGGGACAAAGGCAGATTGCCACTGTCATTGAAGGCGAGCTCGTCGGCTCCGAATTTGTATTCGCGCATCAAGTGGTCGGCCTGATATAGCCGGTGCTCGCGGAGCGCCGGCGTCGCACGGACGTTCTCCATCGGCGTGTCGCGAATCGGACGGAAGGCGCTGAACTGCGAATGATGAATGCCGCCGCGCGCATAGAGCTCGGCCACTTTACCGATTATGGTACGGTCGCTGTCGGGCGTCGCGCCGACGACGAGCTGCATCGTCATTCCGGCGGTGCCGCCAGGTCGTAGCGCATCGCGGGGACGCCCGGCGTATTGCTCGGCGCGACCGTGGAGCACGAGCGATCGCGCCTGCTCCAGCGTGGCGATGGTTGTCGTTAGGCTCTTGTCCGGCGCGATCTGCGTGAGGCTCTCGCCGCACGCCGCCTCGAGATTGATCGACACCCGCGTCGCCAGGCTCGTGATCCGCTCGACCTGCGCCGCTTCGACACCTGGCAGAATCTTGACGTGGATGTACCCAGCGAAGCGATGCTTGTCGCGAAGCAGCTCGAGCACCGAAATGAGATCATCCATCACCTTCGTCGGTCGGCCGGGGATACCGGTCGTGATGAACAAACCCTCACACCAGCCTCTTGCACGAGCGGCCAGGAAGACGCGAACCAGCTCTTCGGGCTTGAGCAGCGTGCGCGGCATCTCGCGATCGCGCCGCATCGGGCAGTAGTGGCAATTGAAGCTGCACGCGTTGGTCATGAGAATGCGGAGCAGCGTGGTCTTTCGCCCGAATGGGCCGCTTGACTGGACTGTCCGCAGGTTAAACGGCCGGAGCGCCCCGACCTCCATTGCATGTCGCAATCGTGGCGGCAGCGGCATGCTCGGGTCTCGCCCAGGCATTCCCTCGCGGTCCTCCGCCGCGAGCGACATCAACAACGCGATCTTCGAGTCGATATCCAGGTCGGTGCTCATCGCTCACTCTCCCCTCCGCATCCTCCCGCAAGCTTACCGAATAAATACCGAAATACAAGCCTCTGAAGCGACCCGAACGCTGGCGCGTCCTCTGTTGTATGCGGCGCTCTTCGGTGTTTACCCACACTCTGCTGATCGCAGCGCTGTTCGCGCCCGGCGTCGCCGGGAGCCAGAGCACGCGGCCGGTCGCCGATGTCCTGGCCGCGGGCGACCAAGCGTGGAGCGCCGGAAGGTTCGACGAGGCCCTCGAGCGATATCAGGCCGTCCTCCAGCAGGACTCGACATCGCTGCGCGCGCTGTTTCGAGTCGCGACCGCGCTCGGCTGGCACCGCGACCTCGAACGCTCGGCGACCCTGTTTCGACTTTACTTGCGTCTCGCTCCGCGTGACGACGACGCGCGCGTCGGACTCGCCCGCATTCTCGCTTGGCGAGGAGAGTACGATCAGGCAATCGCGCTCTGCGACAGCATCGTCGCACGCGATCCGCGCCGCCGAGATGCTGTGCAACTCGGCGCGCAGGCCCTCGCGTGGAGTGGTAATCTGCACGGCGCCATCGCGCGATATGAACGATGGCTCTCCACGCATCAGAATGACGCGGAATCATGGGTGGGCCTAGCGAACATCTTGCGATGGGCGGGAAAACCGGAACGCACTCGTCAGGCACTGCAGCACGCTGTCGCCGCCGATCCGCACAATGTCGACGCACGGACGCAGCTCGAGTGGGCGAATGTCGCTCTATCGCCCTCCTTCGAGCCGATCGTGTCGACGACGGACGACAGCGACGACAATCGCGCGACCACGTATCTCGTCCGCGGCAGCCTCGCCTCGCTCCTGAACGCGCGTGTACTGGGCGATGCGAGCTATCGTGTTGCTGACTTCGGCGCGGAACATGGCACGTCGACCACGCTCCGCGGCGCGTCGACCTGGGCCCCTGGCGACGAGCATTGGATGCTCCGCGCCGAAGCGGGCGCTGCACGAGTGGGCGCAACGGATGCGGCTGGCTCGACGCACGAGACGCGCGTGCTCCCTTTGCTGGGTGTGAGGTTCGCCGAGCACCCAACGCGTGCCATCACCGTCGGCGCCAGCGCCGCGCGTGCGCCGTTCGACGAGACGGCGTCACTGATGCGCGCCGGGATCGCGACGACGAGCGTTGGCGCCGATGCCGGCGTCACGTTAGGCGAGCAGCTCGGCCTGACCGGAGACGGAAGCTGGACGCGGCTGAGCGGCGGCAGCGGCCCAAACAGCCGGCTCTCGGGGTCGGGATCAGTGCGATGGTCGGCGACGACATTCTCGTCGATTGCTGCAAGCGTGCGCGGTTTCGCTTATGACCATGCCGCGTTCGACGGCTACTTCACGCCGAAAGGCTACGTGCTCGCCGAGATGAGCGGACGCTTACACGTCGGGCGCGAGCTCGGATGGGCGCTCGATTCGGAGCTCGGGCTCGGGAATCAGACGATCGTTGCGTTCGACAACTCGCGCGCGGGGCGATTCGCCCAGAGGGCGAGTCTAGCAATCGCTTATCGCCCGGTGCCGGG
>JANWKK010000187.1 GCA_025451425.1 Gemmatimonadaceae bacterium | reverse complement strand
CGGGAGCGGTCTCGATGATCGCCTCGAGCTCGTCGAAGCTCACGGGCTTCACGAGATGGTAATCGAAACCAGCAGTCGCGATGCGGGCGTCGTCCTCGCCATCGCATCGCCCCGTCAGGGCAACGAGTAACGTACAGTCGAAGCTCGGCTCCTCACGTAGCCAATTGGCGACGGCAACGCCATCGTGCGGTCCGCGCAGCCCGATATCAAGCAGGACGACATCGGGATGGACGGCGCGCGCCGCAGTCATCACCTCATCGGCGGCAAAGGCCGTCATGACGGCGTGGCCAGACAGACGCAACAACTGCGCGATCGCGTGTGCGACGGGAACGTAATCATCGACAACGAGAATGCGGGTTCGATGCACGGCGACGGTACTCCTCTCGACCGACTTCGTTTTCGTGCTGCTACGGTACAGCGCTCGCGATGCGCTCGGTATCCGTGAATGTGTGTGCTCGCGCACTGGGAGTGTTACGTGTTGCGTATCCGCAATACTCCGCGCGGCTCCTAACGTCATTGGCCCTGATCAGGATTTCTCAACGCGTACTGGATGAGCTCCGCCGTGCTCCGCACTCCCAACGTTTGCATCATCTCGTACTTGTGACTCTCAACCGTACGCGGCGACAGTCGCAGAATCGCCGCGATCTCTTTCATTCGTTTGCCTTCGGCAATCAGGCGCAAGACCTGACGCTGCCGCAGTGTCGGGCGGGCAGCGTGGTTCGTGGAGGCCGCGGTATTGATCGCGACCATTACATCTTTCGTAATCAGCGGCGTCAGATAGGCTCTGCCATCGAGGACCTTATGGATCGCCGTGATAAGCTCCTCGCCGGCCGAGTTTTTCAACACATATCCCCACGCGCCGAGCCGAAAGGCTTCCGTGGCGAGATGCGCGTCAGCGTGCATTGTGAGGACGATCACCCGAGACGGGATTTCTAGCGCCTGAAACTCGCGAAGCACCTCGAGCGCTCCGAGGCCTGGCATCGCAAGATCGGTGACGACGACGTCGGGACGCAGCCGGTTCGCCGCGTCGACGAGTGCGAAGCCATCGGTGACGCTCCCAACGAGCTCAAATTCGTCCTTCAGCAGGCTGCGGAGGCCATCGGCGACGATGACGTGATCATCCGCGAGCAGGAGCGTGGGCCGATCCATGTGGGTCTCCGTTCGGGACACGGACGGAAATGCGGGTACCGTGGCCTGGCGATGTGTCGACGTGCACCGTGCCGCCCACGAGACGGACGCGCTCGTCGATACTCGTTAGGCCTAGTCCGCCTCGACGGCGCGCGGCGGACTCGTCGAATCCTCTGCCGTCATCGGCAATATGCAACTCGAGCGCCTCCTCGGTAGTCTGCAACGTAACGAGCGCGCCGTGCGCTCCGGAATGGCGCGCCGCGTTGCGAAGCGCCTCCTGTGTCACGCGATAGACGCACAGCGCGACGTCGTGTGGCACGCTGATCTCCCGTGGCTTGGCGGCGAGCACGGCACGCATCGAATCGCCGCGGCCGTACTGCGCGCACAACTCACGGAGCGCGGGTACCAGCCCTGCATGGCGCAGCGCCGCCGGGTGCAGCTCGTGGGAGAGCGCGCGCAGGTCGTCGGCGGCGCGCATCGCCTGGCCCTGTAACATCGTCACTTCCTCCCGGACGGGAGAGTCGTTAGGTAGGTGCCGCTTGAGTGCGCTGAGACCGATCCCGAGCGCGGCGAGCTGCTGGCTGACGTCGTCGTGCAGCTCCCGCGCGATCCGCGTCCGCTCGACCTCGGTCGCGGTGAGAAGTCGCCCGGCCAGGTTTCGAATCTGGGCAAGGCTCTGATGGAGCGCCCGCTGGCTGGCGCCCAGCGCTCGCGAGGCGTGCTCGCGGTCCTGAATGACGGCGCACAGACAGAGCATCGGCACGGCGATCGCCAGCAACTGGAATTGCAGCGCCGGGACAACGTCCGCCGGATCATGCTCGGCGAGATGTCCGATGCCGTGCATCGCCATCCAGGTCGTTAGGTATGCCAGAGCGAGAAGGGCCCCGCCCGTCACGCCCACGCCGAAGCGAACGGCGGACCAGAGCAGGAACACCAGGGGCAGATACACCAGCGCTGCACTGCTGATCGCCTCGGTCGGGCGCGAGAAAGCGAAAGCTGCGGATGACAGGAGGCCAGCGAAAAGGATCACACCCTCGAGCGATCGGCCGCGCCAATGGGCGGCCAGCGCCTCTCGCCCCGCGCTGAGGACGGCGAGCATCGTCGGCACGAAGATGACATTTGCCAGAACATTTGCCCGTCCTCGAGTCTCAAAGACGAGCCAGTAATCGTGGCTCCAGCCCATGCCGACCGTGATCCCGGCGTCAGCGAACGACATCAATAGCGTCGGAATCGTCGCGCACAGGACGAGAAAGGCGAGCATCGGCCGCAGGCCCTCGATCCGCCATTCACCGGGCGAAACGAAGCGCCAGATCGTCGCTCCCAGCGCCGCATCCGCGCAGTTTGTGATGAAGATTAACGACATTGTTACGAGCGGCCCGTGAGTCTGCCAACCGACCAGGAGTTGCGCCGGGAAGGACGCCAGCATCAAAACGGGCCAACTCCGCAACGGCGACACGCAAAGCGCGGCGAGCAGAATCGAATTCGGCAGCCACAGTACGGATTGTGGCACCGATGGGCTCTGGAAGAGAAATCCGACGCGCGCGCCGACGTAGTAGGCGATGGCAACGCCAAGGACGCGAACGACGCCGGCCACCGGTCGCCGTTCCGGCGCGGTCGCAGGGATCGGTTCGAACGCCACGTCCTGCGTTGGCAGGAGACGGGGATACGCAGTCAAATGCGCCCTCGTATGCGTTTGCACTTCGGCTTCCAGTCGCATGCGGTGGCCGCCAGTCGCGCCCCTTGTGAATCGAGGCCGCGGAAGGCGAAGCGAGCGGACCGCGTCGTCTCTGACGAGTGTACTTCCTTTTCCCGATCTCCTCAACCCGTATTTTTCCGGGGTCGCGCTCGAAGATGAACAAATTTTAACGTGGCGGCTCATCGCAGAAACATCCAGATGAGACTGAGCGCACCAGCGAAAAAGGAGGTCAACGTCAGCCCCTCGACAAGAAAACGCTGGGGCTTGTAGTCGAGGCGGTCGATCGCCCGGTCCACCCGTAGGTACCGGTGAAGAGCGAGGACCACAAGGAGGAAGCCGTACAACACCATCCCCGCGCCGACCTGCTTCGTGTCGCGCAGCAAGCCGACAGGCCGGCGAGCGGTGTCGGGCCCCGCAGTCTCGATGAGATACAAACTGAATCGATTCAGTGTGATGCCGAGACTTACCAAGAAGATGGCCGTCCGGATGTACGACAGATGGGTACGCTCATTGGAGAGGTGCTCGGACGCCTGGTAGTGCCGGATCGATGGATCCCTCCTGGCATCTTCGAGAGCGTCATTCCGACGACGGCGATCGTGGGCGGCGGCACTCATGAGACTTCTCCCGCGCGACGGGAAGTCTTCGAGCGGCGCAACGGCGGCTGAAAGTGATGCGGCTCAGCAGGGCCGGCCATTGTTAGGCCCTCCATGACATCGTGCTCGGCTTTCGACGCGGTTGCGAAGCCAACGAGCGAGACCCAACTCAGGTGATCCTGCGCATCTCGCCACGGCTCATCCCGTGAGAGCGACCAACGCAAGCCACAACGATGAAACTGAAAGCGGTGACTTGGCTCACCTCTGATTCCGAGGACGCCATCGCCGCGGAGAATGTTGTCGGGCAAGGAGGTCACCCATCCGCGGAATGCACTCGCGTCAACCGATTCACGCGTCGTCAGCACCCAGACCCGATAGTCGTCCTCGTGTCGTGGTTTCACGATTCGAAATCGTCGAGATTCCGAATCGATCGCGAAGTTGGGCGTCCACTCCGCGTGGATTGCATGCGCTGGCGCGTGGTCGAGACTGGTGCCAAGGATCATTGCGGCGGGCAGAACGCATCGCTCGCTCTCGACGAGTCGCGCGCGAGTGGTTCGCTGCAGCAGCCAACGACGCGCCGTCTCCCGCTCCGGTGGCGTCACGCGATCCACCTGGTTCAGCACGAGCAACTCCGCGTGTTGGAGCTGCGCGTCGAAGGTATCGTCGAACTCGAACTCGTTCGCCTTTACCCGCAGGACATCGGGTGCGCTCACGACGACGACGCTGCCGCCCGGCCGGAATCCCGGGAGGAATGCGTAGCCCGACGTCCGTACGGGATTCGCCGATGGCGAGGCCTCGACGACAACGTGATCGGGAAGCGCAGTTGCGTGACGCGTGTGCAGCGTCGACAACGCGGCTCCGATATCGCCGTCAACGGACAAGCACGCTGAGCCGTTGTGGAGAATGAGTGAGGAACCGTCCGCACGCGCGATGAGCGAATCATCCAGAGCGAGTGCGCTTGGATGATCGAGAACAACGGCAATGTGACGCCCGCCGTTGTGCGTTAGTAGTCTTCGAAGTAGAGTAGTCTTCCCTGCCCCTTCGGGACCGCCGACGATGGTGAGTGGGATCCGTTGAACACCACCACGCGCGAGCACGAATCGATTCATTGCGCCTCCTCGATCACGCCGCTGCCTGCTGATCGGACTGGAAGCATCTCGCGCCGACAACTCATTGCTCAATTGGCCTTAGATCCTAGCGTTGCACCCAACGATCTCACCACGGCTGGAGGGCCCAGTGCTGGCGCATGGGTCCTTGGTCCAATCGCAACCGCGCCCTGCGCGCGGATGCTTTGGAAATGCCTAACTGCGTTGCGCAGGCGCGAGCGATGCACATGCAGATCGCAGGAGACGAGGATCGTATGAGAGTACGCGCCAACCCACCGTTGCTGCGCCGCCGCGCCGGCTCGTCCGACGCGGCACCGGCGCCGTCCGCTGCGACACTCCGTGACGCAGCGATGGACGACGACGCGGCACGGGATCGGGCCGATGTGGAGGCGGTGGTCGACAGGATGCACGCTGAGGATTCGTTGGAGCGCGTGGTTCAAGAGTTGTCGCACGATTTGCGGCAACCGCTCACGTCCCTCACCATGAATCTTCAAAGCGCCGTGAAGCTGCTGAATGGCTCGACTCCGCAAATACCCGCGGCGCTCGACGCCCTCGCGGACTGCCTCAGCATCGAGCGAGATATGGTCGCGCTGCTTGCGCCCGCAAAGCAGCGCGCGGCCACGGTATCGGCGCTTGCGCCCATTCCACTCAACGATCTGGCGCGGGACCTTCTCCTCTCGGCACGCAACCTCGAATCGAATTGGCGCGTACGCCTGAGCGAACGATTGGCCAGCCCCTCTCCTGTGGTGGTCGGTGGTATCGTCCGCCTTCGCTTTGCGCTCCTGAGCTTTCTACGCCGCGCGCTGATGTTGGCCGAGACCGAGCACGCGACTCCAGACGGGATCGTCATCGAGACGCGATCGACGATGGATCGCGCCGAACTGCGATTCACGGGATTGCCATTGTCACTTCCCGTGTCCGAGAGCCTTCAATCGTTACACATGCTGATTACATCGCTCGTTGCCAATTTGCATGGCCACGCGCATCTCACCGTCGATGGTGAGCGCGTGACGCACGTGATCTCGGTTCCCCTCGCGCCGATGAGCACCCTCCATTTACCAGGAGGGCGTCGTGGAGACTGAGCCATTGGTCGTCGTGGTCGACGACGACGAACGCATTTGTCGGGCTGTTCAGCGAGTGCTCATCACTGGCGGTTACCGCGTACGG
>JANWKK010000186.1 GCA_025451425.1 Gemmatimonadaceae bacterium | reverse complement strand
TCACCGGAGAATCGACGGTGGCAACGATCTTGTCGCCCGGGCGGTGGCCATCGGTGCAGAGGCGGCCGCCTGACGTCATGCCGATCCCTGGTCCCGCGCCGATCTGCTTGCTAGGCGCAAGGGCTGGAGCCGGAGCGGCTGCCGGGATTGGCGCCGCCGCCTGCGGGTGCGGTGTCGCGTCGAGGGGCGGCTGAGCCGGCGACATTGACCGCTCTCGCCGTGCGGTCCTGGTCGGCGTTGGCGTCTTGGCAGGGGCCGATGCCTTGACCGGCGCGCTCTGCGGACTCAATGCCGTGTCTTGGAACGTCGGCTGCGGCTGCGCCGACATCTGTCCAGCCAGCTGCAGATCACGATTGAGATCGGAGTCTGTCGACGCGTTCCGCTTTTGATCAGAACAGGCCGTTACAGCTGTGCCGGCGAAGAGCATTGCCGCTACGATGCGGCCCGATGGGATTCTGGAAGCGAACAAGAGAATATCTCCGCTACGTGCTTGGGATCGATTGCTGTCAGTCCGATGCAGCGAAGCGATCGAAGAGTCAGTCCTCGGCGCAGCGCTACCCAGAATGACACAAGTAGCGCCACGAACCCTTATTACACGCACGCAGAGCAGTGGTTCGCTGTGACGCGAAGCGCTCAGCTTTCTTTATGGCTGGAATTTGTATCCGACCTTCCACACGGTCAGGATGTGCCTTGGCGCGGTGGCGTCGGGCTCCAGCTTCCGTCGCAGTTCGGCGACGTGCGTGTCGACGGTCCGGCTCACGACAGACGCACTGTAACCCCATACGGCGCGTAAGAGCTCGTTGCGGCTGGTCACGCGGCCCTGCCTTCGGAGGAGGGCGATCAGCAAGTCGAACTCCTTCGGGGTCAGCTCGACGCGCTCACCCTGACGGCGCACTGTGCGCGCACTTACATCGACCTCGACTTCACCGAATCGTTCGATTACGGGCGCGGCCGGCGCAGACGTCGATCCACGCCAGTGCCGTGTCCGGCGGATCAGCGCTTCGATTCGAGCCAGCAGCTCGAGCACCCCGAATGGCTTCGTGACGTAGTCTTCCGCGCCGAGCCGGAACCCGAGAACTTTGTCGGCTTCCTCGCCGCGAGCGGTGAGGATGAGGACCGGCACTGCGCGTCCCTCGTCACGGAGGGTCCGCAGGACGCGGTAGCCGTCCATGCCTGGGAGCATGAGGTCGAGCACGACGAGGTCCGGATCGAGCTCGCGCGCTTGGTGGACGCCCGACACGCCGTCCTCCGCCACCGCAACGGTGTAGCCGGCGATCTCCAGGCTGTTCCGCAGGCCGTAAGCGAGGTCAGGGTTATCCTCGACGACTAACACCGTCGCACCGTGCTGCGGACTTGGGGCAGAGCGCGTGTCGGCCTCCTGGGGAGCGAAAGAGGAGTCGTCGCGAGACGGCCCCCGCTCGCGCCGAAGGTCTGCACCTCCTACGAAGATGCTCATCGTCTTGTGACGAACTGCGCTTCGTCGCCGTAGGAAGCGGCGCCGCTAGAGACGGCGATACGTGCCGGCACCGGCGGATACGACTGCGCTGTGCATGGGATCTCGATCGTGAAACGCGAGCCGCCGATCGCGCCTTCTTCGACGAACACGCGCCCGCCATGTGCCACGGTGAGGTTACGCACGAGGGCGAGACCGATTCCACTGCCGGCGATGGCGGAGTTCGCGTCGCGATCGAGGCGATGGAACGGCTCCCAGATTCGCTCACGCTCCGACGCCGGAATTCCCGGTCCTTCGTCCTCGACCCGGATGCGCGCCGACCGCCCGTCGGTCGTTCGGTCGAGGCCAACGGTGATCGTCTGTCCGCTCGGGCCGTATTTGACGGCGTTGTCGAGCAGATTGATGAGGACCTGCCGCATCGCGCCGCGATCGACCTCGGCGATGACGTCATCGTCGAGACGAACCCGTACTTGCGCGTGACGCGCGGTGGCGAGTGGCGTGAAGGCCTCGAGCACTTCCCTCACGAGTGGCGCCAACTCCGTCTGCTCGGTCATGAGCGTATTCTCACCACGCTCGATCCGATCGAAGCACAGTACTTTGTCGACGAGATGGCCAAGCCGTCGCGCTTCCTGATCGATGATGTCGAGTGAGCGCGTGTGCTCCTGTGTCGAGCGGATCCAGCCCATGCGCAGCAGCTCGGCGAACATGCGAATCTGCGCCAGTGGCGTTCGGAGCTCATGCGAGACGCTGGAGACGAAGTCCGCACGGAGGCGCGCCAACGCTGCCTCGCGACGCACTTGGCGGAACGCGATCGCGACGAGTGTCGCTGTGATCACGAGCAGCGCGAGGAGCACCGGAAATCGATAGGAGTCGCCAAGAATGAGACGGCCGGCCACGCCAGGCTTTAGTGAGGCCTCGACGGTGAATCCCGCGACGTACTTCTGTTGTTCGTACGCTGCGCTGTACTGATCGCCGAATTGCCACGGGGATCGATAGAGGACGTTGCTCTTTTCGTCGCGGACAGTGATCGCAACGAGATGACCGACGCCAGCTTGCTTGGCGAGCGACGGCGGGAGCAACTCCCATTCGGCGAGCTTCGCCGCAAACGCGGCGACGTAGCGCTTCGACTCGCTGACGACGCCGAACGCCGCGACCGGCCGGCCGGTCGTATCGCGAACGACTGTATACGACACCGTTAGGCGGCGGCCATCCACCTCACCCACGACCGTGGCGGCGCGCCAGTTTGGTTTGAAAACGCGCATGGCGTGGCGCGTGATGGTATCGCGAAGCCACGATCGTTCGAGACGTTCCGGCTCGCGCGCAACGTCGCCATCACTGAGCACCGTCGTCAGCGCGCTGTCATTCAAATCGAGGCGGAAATAATACGACGCGGGAATCGACGCCGAGCAGTCGTTGCAATGATCGATGTGGCGCGCTTGCGCAACGAGAATCCCGGGCGACGGCAGATCGGCGCCCGGCTGCGGCGGATCGAGCTGCTCGGCCGGTCGCAGCAGCTCCGTCATCGCAAGCCACATTTCTTCCCGCATGTTCGACGCGAATTCCCATGCGGCAAAGCCCGCATACTCGCGCAGCGCGCGCGATGCGGTCGCGCGCTGATCCTGCTCGGCGCGGAATGCCTGGAACACCAGAGCCGAAACGACAGCCAATGCGGCGAGCAGAATCGCCAACGTTGGCACGCCACGCCTCGGGCGGCCGGACGAGCGGGAGAAAACGTTAGGCATACGCGTCACACGAAAGTCACGGGCGGACCAAAAACAGGTGTCGCCCTCGAAATATGCGGTCAGGCGCGGCGCACACCTGTCAGCAAATTGTCAGGCCTGCCTCAACCTGAGCGGCCGGCGACCATCTCCTCACCTGCCGGCATCGGCGTACGCTGGGGCAGCAGCACCGAAAACACACTCCCATCGCCGTATTTGCTGCGCACGCTGACAGTTCCACCGAGCCGCTCGAGCAGCTTGCGCGTGATACTGAGGCCAAGGCCCGTACCACCAAACTCACGTGTGCGTGATTGATCCACTTGTCGGAAGTCTTCCCAGATGGCCTGGAGGTCTTTTTCGCGAATGCCGATGCCGGTGTCGACAACGTCGATGCGCACGCCATCGCCCATTTCAGCACAGCGTGCGACAACGGACACGCGGCCTTTGTTCGTGAACTTCACGGCATTCGACAACAGGTTGAGCAACACCTGACGCACCTTCGTGCGGTCGGTGTGAAGCGCAGGACATTCGAGACCGATGTCGACGACGAACTCCAGGGCTTTCTTTCGCACCATGGGCTCGATCTGCTGGGAGACTTCGGCGATGACATCGCGCAGCTCGACGTCCTCGAGGTGCAATGGCATCTTGCCCGCCTCGAGTTTGGCGAGATCGAGGATGTCGTTGATCAGCGCGAGCAGATGCTCGGCGGCCGCGCGCCCGCGGCGCAGCGCATCACGCTGCCGTTCGTTGATGTCGCCGAGGACGCCGTCGATGAGCAGCGCCGAGTAACCAATGAGCGCATTGATCGGCGTACGGAGCTCGTGCGACATGCTCGCGAGAAACTCCGATTTCAGCCGATTGGCGCGCTCGACTTCCTGCGACTGCCATTGCAGTCGGGCATTCTGTTCCGCCAGGTCGGCGGTCGCGGCCCTGATGCGTTCCTCGAGCTCACTGTTCATCGTCTTGAGCGTTTCATAAAGTCGCTCGATCTCGACTTCCTTCGTGAGATCGTGCAAGACGGAGACAATGGCGATTGGCTCGCCGCGCTCGTTCAGGATCTTTCCCGAGACGACTTCCACCGGCAGCTGGCTGCCGGTGATCGGGTGCACGAGCGCGATGCGCTCGCGACGAGCGCGCGTGTCGAGCAGCGCAAATTCGGAGATGAACGACGTGAACTTGGTATCGTTGCCGCGGACGGCTTGCAGCTGTCGACGGCTGCGCTGCTGAATTTCACTCGCCTGGAATAGCTGCTCGGCCTGATCGTTCATCAGGATGATGTTCGCCCGCTCGTCGGTGACGAGAATCGGATCGGCGACATTCTCGAGAATGAGATTCAGCCGGTCGCGCTCGGAAGACGCTTTCATTTCTGCAAGTCGAACGCGTTGCACCTGTCGCTCGAGCTCATTCGCGGCTCGACGCAAGTCAGTCACGTCGCGCAAGACGGAAAGCACGGCGTCATCGGGGCCGACACGTTCGCTCAGTGGGTGCGCCAACACCTCGAAGAGCAGATCATTGCCTTCGTCCGGATCGACGAGATTCAACTCACGTGGTCCACCGGATTGGCCACCCGTCATTACCGCTTTCGCGAGGAACGACGTAAAGAGCAGGTTGTTCAGCTCGATCGCGCGGCGGCGCCCAGATGAATCGCCCTCCTTCACGTTCAACAGTCGTTCAGCGCGGGAATTCTGGGCGATGATGTCGTTCGTGGCGTTGGTGATGACAACTGGATCTGGTAGCGAATCGACCATCAAGGTCAAGCGGTCGCGCTGTTGCGACAGGCGGTCGATCGAGTCGCGAGATTCCTGAAGCATGGCAAGGCGCGCGATGATCGGCCCGGCGAGCATAACGAGCGACGTGACCGATCCGAGCACGCGCTCGGGGATGGCACCGTCGATCACGATCACGCCGCAGGGAGCGCTCGCGAGGCGCCGCTCGATTGACGCGAGCAACCTCACCTCACCTTCTCCAACGAGCTCCTGCGCATGCTCCAGTGTCATCGCCGGCAGCGTGCCCTTCATACGCGCCTGCGGCATTGACAGCGCCGTCCAGCGCGCCAACGAGACAAATGCTCGGATGCTCGAGCGGCCACCGCCAGTGACCGGGACGAGGGCCAGCGCGCATACCACGAGCGGATTCGAGAGATCGCCGATCGAAATCGCCGCCTGCGGCGGTGAGTCGTACCCGAGGCTCGAAACCGAAATCAGTGACTCCTGCGCCGTATCGAGACGCAGCATGTGCCCGCGCTCGGCCTCTGCCAGGTCGAGCACCTGAGCGAGCAGAAACGATGCGGCAGACGAGAAATCAGGCGCTTCGGCGAGCGCGGAGAGAACACCCGCGACCGTGCGATCGGCGACTTCCGTCGTGCCGATCAATCCTTCGAGATCACGCGTTCTGCTGTTCAAGCCGACGTCTCAGCTCCGCATTCTCGCGTTGCACGCGCTCGAGCTCCGACATCTCGCTCGCTGCAAGCTCACGCGGACGCGACACCGGCGCTGTGATACCTACAGCCTCCGAGTACTTCAGGTACGTATCGATCGATGCGACCACGATCCGTGCTTCGACCGTCACCAAGTCGATTCCTACGAGCGAGACGCGTACCCACGCGTCAATGACGATGCCCTTGTCCAGAACACGGTCGAGAACATCGATGAGTGAACTGCCGCTAGGCGTGCGTTCGACAGCCATGGAGGAGAGGGTTGGGGGCTAGTGAGGGGATTGGGATTACCATGAACGCTAATCTCGGGCGTTGTGAGCGATCGAGCTTCGGCGGCGCGCGTCAGCTCTTCGCTCCTCGCTTTCTTGCGAGTCCTTCCAGTGTGCGTTCGATCCGGTCGAGACGCTCCTCGAGCTCCCCCGCCCGCAGTGCGGGATTGGGCGAGCCCGATGTGAGTCGCGGATCGGAGCGCCACCAGTTCAGGCCGATTTGTTCGGCTTTATCGATCGAGCAGACGAGCAGCCGCACTTGAATCGTCAGCAGCTCGACGTTCGCGAGATTGATTTTGATATCGCCGGCGACGACCAGCCCCTTGTCGAGGACGCGGTCGAGAATGTCAACCAAGCCGTGCGAGCGAGACGGATTAACGAACTCGGGCAATCAGGCGATCCTCGTATGCGCGTTCTCCTCGGTCGAGACGAACGCGCCGGCAGAGCCGCGTGCTTCTCGTCATTAGCGCAGTCGGCCCAACGGTCCGAGGTCGATGTTGAGATCCTCGTCGGTGAGTCCGAATGTCGTTTTGAGCTCCTCCATTCGCTCGTTGAGCTTCAGGAGCGCGAGCCCGAGGCGTTCGATTTGTTCGTCCGACAGCGTGCCACCGTCCATGCGACGGATGGCTTGGTGCTCCAGAATTTCCCGCAGCAGTTCTATCACGGTCAGCACGAGTCGCGCAAGACCGTTCTCGACATGTTCGGGATCGGCGTTGATGCGATCAGGCAACGTACGAGCGAGCGCATCCAGCGCTACATCCGGAGGCGAGGCCGGACGTATCGCATCGTTTCCGCGTGGTTCGTTTGGGGCGGCGATGGAATCGTCGCGTTCAGACATCGCAGTTGGGGCTGCTAGAATCATGCCTGGCTAGGCGCAGACTGATCGCCCGCAAAACTGTAAGGCGCGCGAGGCCCGGCAACAATGATTCTAAACTTCTCGCCAACATCCAGTTGGGAAAGCTCGAGTCGATACCGCTCCAGGTCATTCTGCCGAACGAGATGCGCAATCGAAAGAACGGTTGCCGATGTCGATCGAATTTCGCCTATCGTTATAACAGATACTGCCTGGCTGACCCGCTCGGCTACTCTGTTCGCCTCGACATGCCGTTGCTCTTCGCTTCGAGTGCGCTCGCGGACCGCTTCGAGGTAGCGGCGACCTGCCGCGGGCTCGTCCCGCCGCGGCTGAGTCGTAGAGTGCATTTGGGCTGGGTCCGTTGGCACGACGAGAACTGACATCTCAACAGCGCCAGCCACGCGATGCAGACGATCGATCAATTGCGCTCGACGTTCCTGAAGAGTGGTGAGAAGTGCGTCGTCGTCGGCAAAGCGCGTCCCGAACCGTGCCGGAAGCGGCGTACGTCCCGTCGCGAGCGCCGCGTCGACAACCTCGTTATGCGCGACCGCGAGCTTCGCGAGCGCGCTCCCGCTCGCATGGAGAGTCGACTCCTCGATCGTCGCGATCCACGCCTCGAGGCCCTCCCGCTCGTGCACGACAACCGCCCGCACGGGCGTGCCCGCGAGGCCGGTGAGACCGGAAGGCAATGCGTCAGTCTTTGGCGGAGCCAGGACGCAGTAGAGATACGTCACCATGCTGCCGCGAACCGGAGCGCTCCAGCGCCGTCTGCACCGACGTGAGAATGAGCTTGAGGTCTACCGAGAGGAGGTCGACGTCGGCGATGGAGATCATGACCTGACCCGATATGACGACTCCTTTGTCGAGAACGTGGTTGAGTAGATCGCCAAGTACGAGTTGACCGTCAGCGAGCTCGTCGTCATCGGAACCGTTAGGCATCATCGGCATCTTGAGCGGGAGAGCCCTGAACAAAGTGGTACAGCGGCCACGGACCGGTGAAGTCGAATCGAAAACCACGAGCTGAGTACCGCCCGACGATGTCCGTGAGCTCACGTTGGAATCGCTCTAGCCCTTCCGGTGCGACGAGAAATGCCGCATCCAGGATGAGCGGCGCGTCGGCGGCCGGAGCGCCACGCGGCGCAATGCGGCTCTGCGTGGTGTCCATGGCAAGAGGCCGGAGCGCTTCGACGACTTCGCGCGAAACCCGAGCGCCGATCGAGTGGAGCTCGGTCTTGCGTTCCGCGTCGAGCTTCCGTTCCAGCAGATAGCGTTGCCCGGGCGACGCCGCTGCGGCGGCATCGCGCAGCTCGGCCAACCGAGGACTGAAGTCAGCCGCCGACTTCGTGAGCTCGCTGTCGATGCGATAGACACGCAGCGCATACTCGCGACCGGAGGCTGCTCGCTCGAGGGTTGCGGAAAGCTGCGCGCGTCGGTCGTTGAGCATTTTTTGTACGGCCGCCGCGCTGCTGAAGAGCGAAAATATCGGGAGCGGCACCACCGGTCCGCGATCGCTCGCCCATGTCAAAACGCGATCGTGTGACACCGCACGCGGGGCGAGCCACTCGACGTTTTCCGTGGCGCGCTCGATGGCATCGGGCGCGTATTGCTCGCTATCGAGCCGTGAAACGAGCGCCGCGAGATCCCGGTCGGCACATAGCTCGACTGACACATCATCCAGCCCTCCCGGCGCCCGAGCAGCATCGAACGCCGCGCGAACGACGCCGTAGACGTACCAGATCTCAGGGTGTGCGGACATCAGACTCGAGGACGGATCTTGTCGAAATACACTAATCTTGCAGCCGCCAACGTTCGCACCAGTCGCGGATCGCGGCAACGCCAACCGGCGGCGGATTTGTCTCGGGGGCAACTATAACTGGTGTCGCTGCATAGGTGGGTCTTCCAGCGTTTTTCGCAACACGATTGCGCACGACGCCGCGGATCGCGATACCGGTCGCTCCGAGTCTCGCTGACAGTCGCTTCGTCTCGGCCACGACCGCGGGTTCGTCGAGCGAGACGAGCACAACGCCAGCTTTGTTCGAGTCGTGTAGCAATCGATCGAGCGCCCGTGTCCGCCGACTGAAGCTGACGAGATCTTGAGCCGCTTCTACGAGCCCCGAGACTTCGCGGTACTTCATGATGAGACGCATCAGTCGATGGCTCCAGTCGAGGGCCAGCGCGGGCAGCTCAATGAGTCTCATCAGGTGACCCGTCGGCGCTGGGTCGACGATGATGCGCTCGTAGCTTCCTTCTTCGAGCGCGTCGCCGAGTGAGGCGAGCGCATACAGCTCGTCGATTCCCGGCGGGGCGAGCGCCAACAGGTCGCGCAAAATCGCGCGATCGTGCGCCATGTCGATGCTGCCGCCAGTGAGCGCGTCGAAAAAACCGTCGATGCGATCGCGATATCGGTCACGTAGCTCGTGGAACGCAGATGTTGCGTCCATTTGCCAGACGTGCAGGCCAGGCGTGGCATTCAGAGGCTCGGGGCCTGCGCTCGCCCAGTTCGCGAAGGCGATCCCGAGCGCGTCGCCGATGGATGGAGCTGGATCCGTCGAGACGAGAAGGACGTCACCGGTTCGAGTCGGGTCGTCGAGGGCGGAGAAGATCGCGAGAGCGCAGGACACGGTGGTTTTACCGACGCCGCCCTTGCCGCCGACGATGGTGAGGGTGCGCAGCAGGTCGCGGATGGTATGCTGCGCGCGGCCACGATCATCGCCTCGCGGCAGCGGGCCCCCCCCCGCTTTCGAAGTTAGCCTTGCTCGGCCTTCCCTCCGCAATCCTTTCGCAATGCGCGACACCGATTTCCTGCGCCCAAGCACCGCTTTGTCCGAATCCAGCTTGCCTAACGCGGCGGCACATTGCGTCAATCCGACGGGCGGCGGATCGATCCGAGGAAGCGCGAAGAGAATGTCCGCCGGCCCGATCGCCGCGAGGTCCTGCATCGCTGTCGCGATCTCGCCGTCCGTCCGTTCTATCGCATCCACGATGATCGCTACGATCGCAATGCCCATCCGCCGCAATGCCTCAGCATATCGAACCGTCTCACTCACAACGACGCGCTCGGGACGCGTCACGAGGATCGCCCCCGCCCGCTCGGGGCTGCCTAACGCCTCGCGCAGCTGTCCGAGCGTGCGACGCATCTCGTCCAGAAAATCGTCGGCAGCATCCCGCCGATACCGCCGCGTCAGCGCGCTCACCATGAATCGATGCTTCGCTTGCATCGAGTCGAGCAGCGAAATCATCGCGCTGAAGGTGTCCGCCAGCGTGAGCAGTCGCAGCGTATGTCCAGTGGGAGCCGTGTCGACGACGAGCCGGTTCCACGGTGACCCAGCGTCCGGCGTGAGTAGGTGTGCGAGCACCAAAAGGCCGAAAATCTCGTCCGCGCCAGGCATGGACGCGTCGACGAGGCCGCCGATATCCTCGGTATCCAGGTACGTCCCTCGGTCGACGATCGTGATCAACACCTCGCGCCAACGACTCAGAAACGCCGTTCGTGCCGCGATCGGATCGAGCTGCATCGCTGACAGCCCAGTCGCTTCGTCGACGCTTCGAGCGTCGCCATGAGCGAGGGTGATACCGAGAGCCGGGGCGAGCGATTCAGCAGGATCCGTTGCAACGAGAAGCGTTCTATCGCCGCGGGCCGCAAGTCGGGCGGCGACACCGATCGCGCACGTTGTCTTTCCGACGCCACCTTTGCCGACAACAATCGTAAGGCCGGGTAGTCGCTCGAGAAGCTGGTCTATTGCGGTACGTGCGCTCGTGCGGTCTGCCCTCACTACGGGGCGCCTTCGTCCTCGTCGCGCGCGACGCGAACCGGACCACCTGACACGCCCTTGCCGAGGCGCTCACGCCATTCCCGCACATCACGGAGCCGCTGCATGAGCACTGCCTCACGACGGACATACTCTGCGTCGTCGATGTCGCCGAGCTCGACCAGCATCTGGAGCTCCATGAGCTCCTGCTTCACCGATGCGTCATCTGTCAACTCCTCTTCGACCACTGCCTGCACCTGGCCCAATGCCCACCGGATACCTGCAACCGGCCCGGTGACTGGAAAGAACAGAACGTTGGTGAGGATCCCCATGGCGGCGATCAGTCAGCCTTCTCGAGCTTCAGCTTGATATTCACGAAGTTGTACGGAGGCCACGGCCCGGAGTACTTGAAGGTCAACAGCTCCTCGTACTTCCGGCTGGTTTCCTTCACTCGCTCGTCGAATGCTTGTTCCTGGGCACGATCGACGAGAAAAGCGGCATTCAGGATCATCCGATCGCCGATCGGCTTGTTGCTGCGGCTCGCTACCGCAACCGGCTTGATCTGATCGTGAATGTCGTTCACGTAGCGCTGTCCAACTTCCTCGAGCGCGGAGTCGATCAGTCGGCCAAGCTGCATGCGCGCGAAGTACGTCGACGACGCGGTGTGTCGGCTGATCTCGTCCTTCAGGCGCCGAATCTCGTCGTTTTCCCGCTCGATGTTGGCAATGACTTTCTCGCGGTCCCAGAGCACCTTCAGTCCGAACTCGATCTTGTCCTGCATCTTGTCGAGAACGTCGCTGAACGCCTGATACGTCGAGCGGAGCAACTCCGTCACGTCATCTTCCGAGCGAAACACAGTGCCGAACGACATCGGGATCACCGTGTGCTCTTTCATGACCGTCTCGTTCACGAACTCGTGTGCGAGGACATTCTCGCGAGTCGGATCATAGATGACGATCGGTGTGTCGCTCACAACCGCCGCGAGATCGTGGAACGCGACCGTGTACACGCGCTGTCCACCGCCGATCCCGATTGCGCCGAATTCGCGCTGACGGTCGCTTCGGATGATGCAGTAGACGTACTTACCGCCATCGGCCGCGATTCCGGGGCCGATGACATCCGAGGGGGAAGTTTGGAGGTCAGCCATGATTCCGCGCGACAAGGTGCAGCAATGCAAAAGCAGGGAGCGGGCCGCAGCTTAACCCGAGCCCGCCGGAAAAGACGGGAGAATATATCGGCGTGAACAAACTTCGGCCAACGGCGGCACTCAACCGTGTCACCGGTCACCACCCCGACCAGACTTTCTGTCACGGCCGCGAAATGCTGTGCTCGCGTTAGACACTCAGTTCGAGTTGCGGGATCTCGCCCTCCAGGCCTTCGCGCACACGCATCGCGATGTCCTCGATCATCGTCGGCTCCTCGATGATGTCGTACTCACGCACGTCGATCGAGAGAACGGGACAACGATGGAAGCCCGCGATCCAGTCAGCGTATCGCGTGTGAAGCGCGGTCCAATACTCTACGCTGGTGTCACGTTCTTTCGGCCGTCCGCGATCCGCGATCCGGTCGAGGATCGTCGATAGCGGCGCGTAGAGATACACGAGCAGACGGGGCGGCCGAGCCGCAGGCGAGTGTAGTAGTTCGCCGTAAAGCCGAGCGTAGAGATCCCATTCCGCCGCGGTCATGAAACGCTGCTCGTAGAGGCCGCGCGCGAAGACTTCAGCATCTTCGTACCATGTTCGGTCCAGCACCCAGCCACCGCCGATACTTCGAATTCGGCGCATGGCGGCGAAGCGCGTCGCCAGGAAATGAAGCTGAAGGTGCAGCGCATACGTGCGCATACCCTCCGGCTCACCGTAGAAATGCTCGAGCCAGGGATTGCCTTCGTCGACGCTCTCGAGAGCGAGTTGAAGTCCGAAGCGAGCGGCAAGCGCCCTCGAAAGGGTCGTCTTGCCGGTTCCCACCATACCGGCGACGCCGAGAAGCATGATTGACGGGCCGGGGGCGACGGAGGAGGAGACGAGAAGGGCGAAAAAGCGAGCGAGCTGTGCGCGGGACGCGAATACTGTCTTTTCTTGTCCGCCGAAGCAACACCGCGCGTCACTATTTGCGCGCAAGACCGCCGCACGCCAGCCTAACCGACCGTCAACTCGTCGGTTTGGGGATCATACGAGGTTGGGATTTGTGCGAGTGGGTTGATCGACGTCGGCGACGAGTTGTCGGGTCCATTGATCACGGTGCCGTCGCTATTGAAGCGCGAATGGTGACAAGGGCACTCGACGATGTTCGTCGGCTGCACCGCTGCGTCGCAACCCTGGTGCGTGCAGATCAGCGAAAGCGCAAAAAACGTTGTTGCATCCACTCGCCTTACGGCGCGCTCGCCGAATTGCACCAGCATGCCGACCGTAGCGAGTCCGGGCTGAGCGGACACCTTGATCGTCAGCTTTCCCGACGGAACACCGCCTGCCGAATGCGAAGGCAGCGGCGGACCGAAGACGCCATTGCCGCACCCTCCCACCACCGCCGCCGCGGCGGCCGCGGCCGCGCTCTTCGCCAGAAACGCTCGCCTGTTTAAACAATTCTCACACGCCATGAGGCTCCTTCGTCAAACCTGAACGAACGCCGCTTTCCACTCCGCGGCGTCCTTGTCCTGCTGGTACAGCTTGTCGAGATCGACAACGACGTTGTCGGCATCGCGCCGCAGGGCGAACCGATCCATGCCTCGCGTCGCCCGTCCCTCGATAAACGATCCGTCGGGGCGATATTTCGAATGGTGTTTCGGACACTGGAACTGTGCGTCGTGCGCCTCCCACTTCAGCGCCGTGTTCTGATGCGGACAAGCGAGTGAAAACACGTAGAATGTGCCCTGCCACATCACGAGAATCAGCGATTCTTCCTGGTCGATCGTGGCCCCGTCTGCGCTAGGTAGCGGTTAGGCTCGCTCATCGGCACGAATCGAGACGGGCGACACGAGGCGTACTGGC
>JANWKK010000185.1 GCA_025451425.1 Gemmatimonadaceae bacterium | reverse complement strand
GCTGGTTGCCCCCTCCCTCCCCCTCCCCCCACCATGAGGTACCGGCCATGAACGGCACCGCGGTTGCACCGCAACGGATGGCTGTTGCGCTCACGCTCATTCGCGTGATCGTCGGCATCGTTTTTCTCGTGCATGGATCGCAGAAGCTGTTCGTGTTCGGCATCCACGGCATTACTGCGTTCTTCACGCAGGCCGGGATTCCGCTAGCGACGATCGCGGGGCCAGTGGTGACCTTTGTGGAGTTCCTTGGCGGGATCGCGTTGATTCTCGGACTCTTCACGCGCATCGCCGCGATCCTGATCGCGATCGATATGTGCGGCGCGATTCTTTTTGTTCACGGCAAGAACGGATTCTTTCTCCCGATGGGCTTCGAGTACGCGCTGACGCTGCTGATCGCGAACATCGCGCTGGCGATCGGCGGGCCGGGGGAGTTCGCGATCGAGAGTCGGTTCATGGGAAGAGGGGTGTGACACGGTATGGCTGATTACGGCATCCACCCTCCTGGCTATCGCCTGCCTAACGAAACGCACCTCGGCCGCGTGCGTTTGCAGGTTAGCGACCTCGCGCGTTCGCTGTCGTACTACCAAGGCGTACTCGGCCTGCGGGTGATCGCCGAGAGCGATGGCCGCGCTGTCCTCGGCGCCGAGATCGACGATCGGCCCCTCGTGGAGCTCGACGAACTGCGTGGGGCGAAACCGGTGTCGCGGAGAGGGCGCATCGGACTGTATCACTTCGCGATCCTGCTCCCCGATCGCCCGTCACTCGGCCGTTTCCTCGCTCATCTCGAGGAGCTCGGTGCGTACGCGGGAATGTCGGATCACTTCGTGAGCGAGGCCATCTACCTCACCGATCCCGATGGACTCGGCATCGAGGTCTATGCTGACCGTCCGCGGTCGACCTGGAAGAATCACGACGGCCAGCTGGTGATGACCACGGTTCCGCTCAACGTCGGAAGCGTGATGCAGGCGGCATCCGACAGCGCGGAGGGCGTGACGTGGCAGGGAATGCCACCCGGGACCGTGATTGGCCACGTACATCTCCACGTCGGCGACCTAGAGAATGCGGCGGCGTTTTACCACGGAGGTCTCGGCCTCGACAAGACGGTGTGGAATTATCCCGGCGCGCTCTTTCTCTCGGCTGGTGGGTATCACCATCATCTCGGCACGAATACGTGGGCAACGGGAGCGGCACCGGCCGGACCGGAGGATGCGCGGCTCCTCGAGTGGGAGGTGTTGGTGCCGAGTGTGGCCGACGCCGACGCGGCGGCTCAGAGCCTAACAGCCGCTCGAAGAGATGTCCGAAGCGATCAAAATGACTGGCTTGCGGCGGACCCGTGGGGTACCGTGGTCCGGATTCGTCCGGAAACGAACGATCGGTGACGGCGCGCCGACGGAACCTGCCAGCGCTTCGGGGCGACGAGCCGTAGTCCTGACAGGGGTGAAGTATTCTTTATGTCCGCGGATCCGAACGGCCGCCGCGAGCAATGCGTTATACGCACACACGCTCCGGACGAACTTCCGGTACTTGTGACCTTCTTGTGAATAAATGACTGACTTGCGCCTTCGCGCGCGCCATGCGCGCGCGATTCTATATGCGGCCGCATGTACTGCGGCGGCCTGTTCGAAGCCCCAGAATCGTCCTGAGCGACCGCCGGTTGCGGTGGCTGTCACATCCGCGCGTCGCGCTCCTGTCCCCTACAATCTCGACGCGAACGGCATCGTGACGCCGATTCAGTCGGCGGCGGTGGCGTCACAGGTCGATGGGATCATTACCAAAGTCCTCTTTGACGAAGGCCAGGAAGTGACACGCGGCCAGCCGCTCTTTCAGATCGATGAGCGGCCATACGTCAACGCCTACGAGCAGGCGCTCGCGACGCTTGCGCGGGACAGTGCGACCGCGGCGAACGCCAAGAAAGAGGTCGAACGGTACGCGAAGCTGGTCGAGCAGAAATACGTCACCAAGGAAGAAGGAGATCAGCTCGAGGCGACGTCGGCGTCATCGGACGCCACGGTACGCTCAGACCGCGCACAGCTCGCGACGGCGCGGTTCAATCTCGAGAACGCCACGGTGCGCGCCCCAATCTCTGGTAAGACGGGAAGTCTCCTCGTGCGAGTCGGGAATCTCGTGCACGCCAATGGCGCGACGCCGCTGGTGACGATCAATCAGGTCCGGCCGATCATGGTCCGATTCGCGGTACCGGCGGCTCAGCTCCCGTTGATTCTGCAATACGGCGCACACGGTGGTCTTCCGGTGAGCGCAATACCAGGTGGCGCGCCGAGCGCGAATTCGGCCGACTCGTCGACGGGGGCGCCGGTTGATGCGCCGGCGCAACTGACTCCGGCCGGTGGCTCGGCGATGAAACAGCAGGGCGGCGCAAGCGACGATCCACCGCCTGGTATTACGTCGCTGACGGCGGCTCCGGCGATGGGGACGCTGAGCTTCATCGACAACGCCGTCGATACGACGACGGGAACCGTGACGCTCAAGGCAACCTTCGCGAACACGGACGGCTCGTTGTGGGCGGGCCAGTTTGCGTCGACGACGCTGCGCCTGTTCGTCGAGCAGAACGCGCTCGTGGTGCCAACGCAAGCGGTGGTCACGGGACAGCGTGGGACGTACGTGTACATCGTCGATGGCGACACGGCGAGGCAGCGGCCGGTGTCGATCGAGCGGACGGAGGGCGGGATCTCGGTCGTCGCCAGCGGACTCACCGACGGCGCGCGTGTCGTGACGGATGGCCAGTCGCGTCTCACGCCGGGCGCGAGAGTGCTCGTGCGCTCGCCTAACGACTCAGCGGGTGGCGGCGCGGCGGCCGGTCAGGTGGGCGGCCGCGGCAACCGCCGGCGGGCGAAAGGGTGAAGATAGTGGATGGTCGTTGGTGGTTGGTGCCAGACACATCTAATCACCAAGCACCAAGCACCAACCACCTCCGTACGAGGTCCCAGTGAGCCTAACGAATCTCTTCATCAAGCGACCGGTCATGACGACATTGCTCATGATCGGAATTCTGGTGTTCGGGATTGTCTCCTATCGGCAGCTGCCGGTGAGCGACTTGCCAACGGTCGACTATCCGACGATCGGCGTGAACGCGAGCTCGCCCGGGGCGAGCCCGGAGACGATGGCCGCAACGGTCGCGACACCGCTCGAGAAGGCATTCTCGGCGATCGCGGGCATCGACGAGATCACGTCGAACTCGAGCCTCGGCTCGACGAACATCACGCTGCAGTTCTCGCTCGACCGCGATCTCGAGAGCGCGTCGCAGGACGTCAACGCGGCGATCTCGAAGACGATGCCGTTCTTGCCGTCGAACATGCTTCCACCGTCGGCGCACAAGCACAATCCGTCTCAGGCGCCGATCGTGATGTTGGCGTTGACGTCGAACGTGCTGCCGATGACGACGATCGACGAGTTCGCGGAAACGACGATCGCGCAGCGGCTATCGATGGTCGAGGGTGTCGCGGACGTCGGCGTGTGGGGCTCAGCGAAGTACGCGGTGCGGGTGCAGCTCGATCCGCAGCAGCTCGCGTCGCGCGGCATCGGCGTATCGCAGGTCGCCAATGCGATCCGGCAGAACAACGTCATGCTGCCGACGGGCGTGCTCTATGGCCCCGACAAAACGCTCACGGTTCAGGCGACGGGGCAGATGAACAATGCCGATCAGTTCCGTCAGCTGATCGTGACGTACAAGGACGGCGCGGCCGTTCGGTTGGGCGACATCGCGACAGTCAGAGACGACATTCAGAACAACAAGACGGCGAGCTGGTACGACGGTGAGCGTTCCATCGGCCTGTTCGTCGACCGTCAGCCGGGAACGAACACCGTCGCCGTGGCGACGGTCGTGAAGAACGCGCTCGACGAGATCCAGAAAGGACTGCCACCGGCGCTCAAGCTGCGTGTGCAATACGATCGCTCGGTGTCGATCGAGCAATCGGTGAGCGACGTGAAGTTCTCGCTGGTTGTCGCGCTCGTGCTCGTGGTGCTGGTGATCTTCGTCTTTCTGCGCAACGTCGTCGCGACGTTGATCCCGACGCTGACGCTGCCGATGTCGATCATCGGCACCTTCACAGTGATGAAGGTGCTCGACTTCAGCATCGACAACCTGTCGCTGATGGCGCTGACGCTCGCGGTGGGCTTCGTCGTCGACGACGCGATCGTCATGCTCGAGAATATCGTTCGGCACGTCGAGATGGGACAGGAGCCGATGGAGGCAGCGCTCGAGGGAGCGCAGGAAGTCGGCTTCACCATTCTCTCGATGACGCTTTCGCTGGCCGCGGTGTTCATCCCCCTGATGTTCATGGGCGGGATCATCGGCCAGTTGTTCAAAGAGTTTGCAATCACCATCTCGGTGTCGATTCTCGTGTCGGGTATCGTGTCGCTCACACTGACGCCGATGCTCTGCAGCCGGATGCTCAAGCCACACGGCACGGAGACGCACGGGAAGCTCTTCATGGCGACGGAGAGGGCGTTCGAGGCCTCGCTCCGCGCCTACGAGCGGAGCCTTGGCTGGGTGATGGAGCACCGCCCGATCGGGCTCGCGTTCTCGGCGCTGGTGCTCGTGTTCACGGGCGTGCTCTGGATGGTGATCCCGAAGGGCCTCTTCCCGCCTGACGACACCGGGCAGCTCAACGCGACCGCGGAAGCGGCGCAGGGCACGTCGTACCCGGAGATGCTGCGGCTGGAGCAGATCGCGGCGCGGCGACTCGAGCGTGACTCGAACGTCGCGTCGTTCACCGCAAACGTCGGCGGGGGATACGGCTCGAGCAATCAGGCGCAGTTCAATCTCACGCTCAAACCGCAAGGACAGCGGCCGAGCGCGGACGCCATCGTCAACGAGTTGATGCGTCGGATGGGAGGGATCCCGGGCCTCGCCTTCTATGTGCAGAACCCGCCCGCGATCCGCATTGGCGGTCGGTCCGCGAAGAGCCAGTATCAGTTCACGCTGCGGGGCCCGGACATCGACGATCTCTATCGACAGTCGAACCGCTTCATGACGGTGTTGGAGCGTGAGCCGATGCTCGCGGGTGTGACGTCGGATCTGCTGAACCGGAGTCCGCTGCTGATGATTCACATCGACCGGCAGCGCGCGCTGTCGTTAGGCGTGACCCCGATGGCGATCGAGAACGCGCTCGCCAACGCGTACAATCAGCAACAGGTCTCGACGATCTACACGCCGAGCAACGAGTACTGGGTCGTAATGGAGACGGTGCCGAGTGCCCAGCTCGATTCGCGCGCGCTGCAACAGTTCTTCGTGCCGGGCGCGAACGGCAAGCAGGTACCGCTATCGGACGTCGCCTACTTCGAGCAGACGACCGGCCCCTTGAGCGTCGCGCACTCGGGGCAGATGGCGTCGGTGACGATGTCGTTCAATCTCGCGCCGAACGTCTCACTCGGTGCGGCGGTCGACCGCGTGAACCAGCTCGCGCGCAACAATCTTCCCGCAACGATCACAACCGGCTTCTCGGGCCAGGCGCAGGCGTTCGAGCAGTCGCAGAAGGGATTGGGGCTGCTGCTCCTGATCACCATCTTTATCATTTACATAATTCTCGGCATTCTCTACGAGAGCTTTATCCATCCTGTAACGATCCTGACGGGTCTTCCATTCGCCGCGTTCGGCGCGCTGTTCGCGCTGTGGGTGTGCCACGTCGAACTCGGCGTCTACGGCTACGTGGGCATCGTGATGCTGATCGGGATCGTGAAGAAGAACGCGATCATGATGATCGACTTCGCGATCGCGCGTGAACGCGCCGAGCACGTCTCGCCGGCGAAAGCGATCGTCGAGGCCGCGACCGTACGTTTCCGGCCGATCATGATGACGACCGTCTCGGCGATTGCGGGAACGCTGCCGATTGCCATTGGCGTCGGTGCGAGCGCGGCATCGCGCCGCCCGTTAGGCATTGCGGTCGTTGGAGGGTTGGCTTTCTCGCAGATCGTCACGTTGTATGTCACGCCGGTGTTCTACACGTACCTGGATGAGCTGCAGGCGTGTGCGGGACGTTCGCTCCGTCGGCGTGGCACGACCGGCGAACTCGCGCCCGTTGGTGCAGACTGAGGCGCACGATACGCATCAAATGATCAACCGCAGAGGACGCGGAGAACACGCCGCAGTGAATCCATTGTTGTTGGTGTTCTCTGCGCCCTCTGCGTACTCCGCGGTTAACACACGAAGGTCTTGACGTAAGATGAATTTCACAACGGTATTCATAAAAAGGCCCGTCATGACGACGCTCGTCATGATCGGAATTCTGGTCTTCGGGATTGTCGCCTACCGCCAATTGGCGGTGAGCGACCTGCCGAACGTGGACTTCCCGACGATCACCGTGAGCGCGACGCTCCCGGGGACGAGCCCGCAAACCATGGCGGCAACGGTTGCGACGCCGCTCGAGAAGGCGTTCTCGACGATCGCGGGCATCGACAACATGACGTCGACGTCGAGCCTCGGGCAGTCGCAGATCGTCATCCAGTTCGCGCTCGACCGGAACATCGACGCCGCCGCGCAGGACGTACAGGCGGCGATCGCCCAAACGATTAGACAGTTGCCTCAAGGCATCATCCCGCCTT
>JANWKK010000184.1 GCA_025451425.1 Gemmatimonadaceae bacterium | reverse complement strand
TGGTCGCGATCGCCGCCAGCCAGCCGCGCAATTTCGCATCCGCGTACCACAACGACATGCCGACGTTGTGCGGGTGGCGCTCGGCGTCCGCCGTCGGAATGGTGCCGAGGAATTGGCCGCCCAGCAGTTGATCCTGAAAGCTCGCGCGGTTCACGAGACTCCACAGCGCGTCGGGACCGCCAAGCCTAACGAGGATCTCGTCGCTCTTGACACGAATCGTGAGCGGGACCGTGCCCTGATAGGTGCGAAGCGTGCCGGCCCAATCGCCAACGAGCTCGGTCGGCGCAGCGAAAACGGGACGCGGCCGTCCCTGCTGCGCCGCGCGGTCCGCCGCGAGCGTTTCGCCTCGTCCACGGAGTAGCACGTTCTCGATCGCCGACGCGATCTGCGTCGGCAACGGACTCGATTGATTCTCGAGCACGACAACGGCGAGGTCCTCGGCCGGATAGAGATCGAGGCGCGTCGCGACGCCCGGCATACCGCCCGTGTGGGACACGCGCCGATAGCCGTGATCGTCGTCGAGGCCCCAGCCAAGTCCGTATCCGTGCGCCGTATCACCAGGGGTTCGCGCATGCTCCATCGCGAGGATGATCGAGTCGGCGAGGATCGGCTTCTCGTCAGGCAAGTGGTCGCGAAGATGGAACATCCCGAAGCGCAGCAGCTCGTGCGCCGTGGTCCACACGGCCGACGCGCCGCGATGGTCAAAATCGTAAAACGCGACCGCCTTCAGACTATCGTCATAGCGAATTGCGGCATCGGTCAAGCCACGACCCGTGCCGATGGCCGTGCGCTTCATGCCTAACGGTGTGAACACGGCGCGGCGCATGTACGTCTCGTACGACTCGTGAGACATGTGGGCGATCATCTGCTCGACGATGCCATAGTCGAGGTTCGCGTAGTTGTACACGCGGCCCGGCGGGTACACAACGATCGCGTAGCGCGCGATCGCGTCGTCCATGCTCGGCCGCGCCTCGTCGCCGCCCTCGTAAAAGAAACGGTAGTGGAGCGGCAGCCCGGCCGTGTGACTCATTACACGCTCGACGGTCGCGTCCCGCGCATCGGCCGCGTAGCCGGTGATCTTGCCCCGTCCCAGATAGTCGTTCGCCGGATGATCGAGGGCGATCGTGCCCCGCTGCACGAGCGTCATCAGTCCCGTCGCCGTGATCGGCTTGGAGATCGACGCCATCGAGTACAGCGTATTCGACGTCGCCGGAACGCGGTGTCCGATGTCGGCGAGGCCGAAGCCTTCCTCCCAGAGAATCTTGCCGTGCTGCGCCACGGCAACCGCGATCGACGGAGCATGTGCGTTCTCCATCATCTGGCGGATCACGGGGCGCAAGCTGTCGAGCTCCGGTGGCGGAGCGACGCTGACCTGCTGCGCCGCGAGCGGCATCGTGGCGAACGTCGCTACTATGATCGCGGCGGTGAGCGTTGGGCGATGTAGTGAATGCACTGTTGGCAGCGGGTGGGTCGGTGAAACGTCGATGTTCAGACGAGAAGATGCGCGGCATCCATTGAAACCGCGACCCTGGACCTATGTGCCTGACAATACCAGCAACGTCCGCGGAGCATGGATATAAGTCGTCGCTTCGCGGCGTTCCAGAATTGGCGGCGCTACGAAGTGTGACCGGAACTGGAAAACGAGCCAGCGCTTCGAAAGATCGGAGCGTCGCACATCTCGGATGACAAATTCTGCTGAGTCGCGCCGAGAGCCTGATTGCTTCGTCAGTGTGGACACTGGCACTGCATCACTGGTCTCCAGGAGACGCCACCAGCGAGCAGTGTCGCCGGTCGCGAGCGCAACGCGAAGACTGTCCGGGCCACCTGAGGGGTCGATCTCCAAGACATTGCTTACAATCGTATCTGCATAGACGACGACTCGTAGACCGTTGTCATATTCATCGACGTGTCCACTGAGTGCGCCACGTATCGTCCAGGTACTGCCGAGGCTCGACACGGCAAAGGGAATGGACGGGGCGGGAGTGCCCTGCAAATGGAAAGGCTGCGGGTGTGAGCAGGCGAGGGACGCCAGGCAAGCCGCCAACGATGCAATCGATTTCACCGATCACTCGCCCTTCGAAGCGTCAAATTCGGCAATCGTCATGCATTAGACGCTACAAGATGAGACGAGTGACTGCCAGGCGTCTGGATCGGCGGCCCGCGCGAAATGGATGATCCGCCTCACCCATCTGGCGAAATAGCACTACACACCGCAGACTCTTGCGATGAGCAAACACTGCTACTTCCGGTCCCTGCGCTGGATAGTTACGGTGGCGCTCGTTGGCAGCGCGAGCTCGCGCCTCGCATATGCGCAACGGCAGCCCGATACCGCCGTCGTGTCACCGGCGGGCTCGATGGCGCGTCCCATCGTACGCGCGCGCGCGTCCGGAGCGGTCAGTTACAGCATCGACTCTACGGAAATCATGGCCTCCGCCGCGCGGACACTCTCGGAAGTGCTCCAATCGCGCGTGCCAGGCCTCGACGTTCTCCAACCCGGAGGCGTCGCCGCACAAGGCGCGCAGATTCGCTCTCGCGGCGTCCATAGCTTCTACATGGCCGGCGAGCCGATCGTGATTGTCGACGGCATCCGCGTTAACGCGATGCAGGACGCGACGGTGGTCGACGTGAATGTCAGTACATCGAGGCTCGACGACATTGCGCCCGAGGACATCGCCAGGATCGACGTACTTCCCGGCGCCGCGGCGGCGGGTATCTATGGCGCCGGAGCGGCGGGAGGCGCGTTGATCGTCACGACGAAACGTGGCGCCGAGCAAGGGATCCATTTCGCCACCCGCACGCGAGTGGGATTGGGCATGATCGCGACGAGCTTCCCAGCGAATTATCAACTCCAGGGTACGGTCGCCGGCCAACCGATACGGTGTGTCTTGTTCCAGGTCGCAACCGGTGACTGTGTGCCGACACGACTCGAGCAATGGAATCCGCTCGAGAACGCAAGCCCCTTCCGCCTTGCCCGCACGGCTGACGAGGCGCTCGCGGTCGACGGCGGCGTTAGGCAGACGAGTGGCCGCCTGAGCCTAACGGGTGCGCGCGCGCTCGGCGTCACGAACGACGACGACGCGGGTCGGCTCGGCGCGCGCGCGACCGTTACGCAGCGCATTGGTCGCTCCTTCGAGCTCACCGGCAGCGGTGCAGCGGTTCAGACGTCGGCTGGTCTTCCGACCCGAGGTGATCTCGGCGGAACATCCAATGTTATCGCCAACGGACTCTTTGGCTCCGCGGCTCCGGATTCGAACCAGGGGTATCAAGGGCCGCAAACGTCGACGATTACTCGAGAGCGTGCGCATCACTGGACGGGTGGCGCGACAGCGTTTTGGGACGGTCTGAGCTGGCTGCGGCTCGAGGCGCGATATGGCAGAGACCACGTCCGCGAGCGTGACGACCGGCCTGAAGCCAGCCCCGGCATTCAAAGGTTCGAACAGGGCCGCCTCGATCATGACCTAACGACGGCCGCAATCTCGGCGCGCAGTGGAGACTGGACGCTCTTTGATCCGAGGATTCGAACTCGCACCATCGCCTCGGTCGATCAACTCCGGTCATCGCTGACCGCCGAGGACTCGGTGGCAATCGTCAATTCCTCTCCGCCGATCTTCGGGTTTGCCGGAATGGCCGAGAAGTGGCGGATCGCCGATGAGGCATTGCGCCAGGAGTTCGCCTTGGGCGACGACGTGCGGCTCGGCACCGGCGCGCGGTGGGAGCGCTGGTCGTCGTTCGGCGAGCACCTGCCCACCCGCTTCTTCAAGTCAGCCGATCTGTCCTGGTGGCTCGGCAGTGTGTGGCACCTGGATTCCCTTCGTCTGCGTGCCGCGTATGGCGAGGCAGGCAACTGGTCACCCGGAGAGCCGGGTCGCGTCGGGATGGCCAACTGGTTGAGCAGCCCGATCCCCGAAATGCTCTCCCCCGAGGAACGAGTTGCCGAGAACGAGATCGGCGCCGATTTCGCGTTTACTCATCTCGCGAGCATCTCGGTCACGGCGTTTCGAGCGAACGCCTCGCATCTATGGATCTTCAACGGCACCGGCTTGTCGGTCCCTCCGCCCGAGACGTATGGCGCACTGCGGAACGATGGTCTCGAACTGACCAGCCGGCTCCTCCTCCTTCAACGCGGCTCGTTCCAGTGGGACGCCACCGTGCGCGGCGATCTACTTCGGGATCGAACAGAGGCCGTCGGCCCCTACAATGAGTTCATCATCAATGGCGGCGCGATGGACCGCCCTGGATATCCCGTCGGGAGCTATTTTCAGCGTTCATATACATACACAGACGCTAATCACGATGGACTGATCTCCCCGAACGAGATCCAGTTCGGTCCTAGTAGCCTGCCGGTTGGGTCGTCGCTTCCGAACCGTGAGGCATCGGTACTCTCGACGTGGGGCTTCGCGCACGCCATCAGGCTTTCCGCGTTGCTCGATTATCGCGGTGGGCAGACGCTCGCCAACATGGCCGAGGCGTGGCGCTGCGCGTCATACCGAAACTGTCGGGCGATGAATGACCCGTCAGCATCACTCGCCGACCAGGCGCGGGCGATCGTCGGAGTCCAAGGGCCGCTTGCCTTCTTCGAGGACGCGAGCTTTCTCAAACTGCGCGAGGTCTCGCTCCAATGGGTGATTCCGTCGCGGTTCGCGCGCGTGCTCGGAGGATCTGGCGCGATTACCGTCGCGGGCCGGAATCTCGCGACGTGGACGCGCTACCGCGGCCTCGATCCGGAGCTAAATGAGCAGCCGCTCAACGTGCTTCCACGAGTCGATTACGCCGAGACGCCAATTCCGCGTGAGATACTGTTGCGGTTCGACCTTGGAGGCCGGTGAAGGACGCGGTAACGCTATTCGAACTCGAGCGAGGCGCCGTGCAACGTACGATCGTCCGAACTATCGCCGCCGTCGCGTGCGTCGCCCTTGGCGCGTTGATCCAGAGATACTACGACGCCAGGCATTTGCCGCGCAGCTCGGCGGTGGCGGCGACTGTTCCATCCAACAGCGCCTCCGGCACATCGGTGC
>JANWKK010000183.1 GCA_025451425.1 Gemmatimonadaceae bacterium | reverse complement strand
GGCGGTGCCGACGGGCATCGTGGTTCGTGCGGGCGAGCCTGTGCGCTGGCATCGCGGCAGCGCGACCGATTCCTCGGTGCTCGTCGTCCTCCGACGACTGAACAACGCTGGCACTCGCCCGCGAACCGATTCGGCCCGCGTGGATTCGATGACGCTGCGCTTTCGCGGTGACGCCAGCGTCACCGAAAGCCGGGCGCTCGCGCCAGGGATCTACACTGCGACCGTTCGCGGAGGCACAACGATGCTCGCGGTGAACAATTCCCGAGAGTGGTTACCGCGTCAGCCACGCGTCCGCGCCGGCGCCATTGGCGGCGGCGTCCCTGTCGACGCCGCGCCGCGCCTTCGCACGGTCGGCTGGGCATACGCGGCACTTCTGTTATTGCTCTGCACGGAATGGGTCGTGCGAAGACGATTCGGAATGCGCTAAGGGTAGAGGGTAGAGCGTAGTTTTCGCTAGCACCTAGCACCTAGCACCTAGCACCTAGCACCTAACAACAGTCATCGTGCGGTTACTACGAAAGAAATCGGATTCACCTCGCCGTTCACTCTGGCAGCGCATCAAAGACGTCGCGCTCATGGACGTCGGCGTCGCCGTGCGGGGCGTCGAGGCGGGATCGCTGGAACGTCTCGAAGAGTTGCTCCTGGAGGCGGACTTCGGCGTCCCGGTGACCCTTCGCCTCGTGGAGGACGTCGAGCGAGTCGCCAAACGAGGCGACGTCAAGACCCGCGACCAATTTCAGGAGGCCTTGCGGCAAGGGGTCGAGAGCGCGCTGCGCACCGGAAACAGCGATCCGCGCCTAACGGCGCCACCGAGCGCGCCGTTCGTCATTCTCATCGTCGGTGTCAACGGCGCCGGCAAAACCACGTTCATCGGAAAGCTCAGCGAACGGTTTCGTCGTGAGCGCAAGCGAGTGCTCGTTGCCGCCGGCGACACCTTCCGCGCCGGCGCCATCGATCAGCTGCGCGTCTGGGCGGAGCGCACGGGCGCCGAGTTCATCGGCGCGCGCGCGGGGAGCGATCCCGCTGCCGTCGCCTTCGATGCGATCGACGCGGCCCTGTCTCGTAAGGCAGACGTCGTGATCATCGATACGGCCGGGCGCCTCCACACCAGTGAAAACCTGATGGACGAGCTCAAGAAGGTCGCGCGGGTGATTGCCAAGCGACTGCCTGGCGCGCCTCACGAGAGCTTGCTCGTTCTCGATGGCACGATCGGCCAGAATGCGGTCCAGCAAGCAAAGACATTCGCGGCCGCCGTTCCGGTGACAGGACTGGTCGTCACAAAACTCGACGGAACCGCGCGCGGCGGAATCGTTGTCGCCGTGCACGAAGCGATCGACGTTCCGGTCAAGTTCCTCTCGGTCGGAGAAGGCGTCGACGACATCGTCGCGTTCGACGCCGCGGCATTCTCCGAGGATCTCCTGAGCGACGAGTGAGCGCACCACGCATGTCGGCGCCGCAGTCACGATCAGGGCAGCGGCTGTTTCTGGACACGGGCATCACGTATCTCAAAGGCGTTGGTCCAGTGCGGGCCGAAGCCTTTCGTCGGCTCGGGGTTATCACTGCCGGCGATCTGCTGTACCACATTCCGCACCGCTACGAGGACGCGAGCACCGTCGCGCCGATCTCGTCCCTGGAGCCAGGGATGCAGGGCACGGTCATTGGCCAGGTGATCTCGAAAGGCATCATTCCGACGCGTCGCGGGTTGAGAATCTTTCAGGCCGTCCTCCGCGACGACACAGGGATGATCGAGGTGTCCTGGCCTGGCCAGCCGTTCCTCGACCGAACCATATCGAAGGGCGACACGCTGCTCGTGACAGGGAGCGTGCGATTCTTTCACGGCCGCCAGCTGCAGCCGCGCGAGTTCATCAATCTCGGAGACGACGAGAGCGGCACCGCCGAAGGACGCGTACTCTCCGTCTATCCGGCCACCGAAGGCTTGTCGTTCAAGGTGATTCGCTCGATCATCGTAAGCCATCTCGATGGCCTGCTACCGCTTGTTAGCGAGTACTTACCTAACGACGTCCTCGCTGCCGCGCAGGTGCCCGAGATTCGCGATGCCCTCCGCATGGTGCACCGACCCTCGTCGCTTGCGGAAGCGATGCGCGGCCGCGAACGATTGGCCTTCGAGGAGCTCTTCTTCGTGAACCTGCTCCACCTTCGCGCGAAGTCATTGGCACGCGAGCAGCGGCGCGGCATTCGCTTCGAGAACAAGCGGCAGATCACGACGCAGTTGAAGGATGTGCTGCCCTTCCAGCTCACCGGTGCACAGACCCGCGCGACGCGCGAAATCTTCGCGGACATGTGCAGCGAGCATCGTATGCAGCGTCTTCTGCAAGGCGACGTCGGGAGCGGAAAAACGATCGTCGCGCTCTTCGCGGCGTTGCTTGCCATCGAGAATGACTACCAGGCTGCGATCATGGTCCCCACGGAGCTGCTTGCCGAGCAGCATTGTCGAACGATGACGACACTCTTGGGGCCGACTGGCGTTGCACCGATCCTGCTCACGGGAAGTCTTTCGGCGCGCGAACGCAAGGAAGTCGCGCAGCGGCTCGCTTCGACGGATCCGGTGCTCGTTGTCGGAACGCACGCGCTCGTTCAGGACGCGACGTTGTTCGCTCGGCTCGGCTTCGTTGCCGTGGACGAGCAGCACCGCTTCGGCGTCGAGCAGCGCAAGGCCATCGCGGCCAAGGGCGAGGCGCCCGACGTGCTCCTCATGACGGCGACGCCAATTCCGCGGTCGTTGGCGCTCACCCTCTACGGTGATCTCGACCTCAGCGTGCTCGATGAGAGACCACCAGGACGTCAGCCGATCATGACCGCAATGCGACGCGAATCGGCGCGCGATCGCGTGCTGCTGTTCGTCGATCGCCAGCTCGAGCAAGGTCGTCAGGCGTACATCGTCTATCCCGTGATCGAGGAATCCGAAAAGACAGACCTCAAGGCGGCGACGACGATGTTCGAGACGCTCGCGTCGGGTCCGTTCGCGCACCGGCGCGTCGCCCTGCTGCACGGGCGTGTCGACGCTAAGGAGCGCGACGCCATCATGCGGCGCTTTCGCGACCGCGAGATCGACGTGCTCGTTGCGACCACGGTGATCGAGGTCGGTATCGACGTACCTAACGCGACGGTGATGTTGATCGAGCACCCCGAGCGGTTCGGCTTGTCGCAGCTGCATCAGCTCCGCGGACGCGTTGGTCGAGGCGCCGACGAATCGTTTTGCATTCTGCTCGGCGACGTGAGCCCGGACGCGGCCGCTCGGTTGAGAGTCTTCTCCTCGACCGACGATGGCTTCGAGATCGCGCGCGCCGATCTCCGGATTCGCGGCATGGGAGACCTCTTCGGTGAGCGACAGAGCGGCGTTCCGACCTTCCGCGTGGCCGATCCACTCAGGGACGAGGCGCTCGGCGAGCGCGCGCGTCTCGCCGCGGATCAACTACTGGCGCACGACCCGGATCTCGCCGCGCCGGAGCAAGCGGGCCTTCGCCGCGTGTTGGGCGAGCGGTACCGGCGGTCGCTGGAGTTGTTCCGGGTTGGATGACTGGGTAGAGGGTAGAGGGTAGAGGGTAGAGGGCTTGGGGTACACGTCGCCCGCCGCCCGCCGCCCGCCGCCCGCCGCCCCACGCCCCTCAGGGCTTCGTCGGCGCCGTTAGGCGTCGCTTGATCCGCTCGAGCTCATCGTTCGCTTTCGCCAGCTCGTCCTTGAGGCGCTGAATCTCTGCGTCCTTTGCCTTGACGTCGGTCGGCGTTGGAGCGGCGGTTGATGTCGTGCCCGAGGTCGTCGCGCTGGCGACGGTTGCTTGCTGCTGGGACAGCAACTGAAGCTTCTGCGCGACATGGCGGAAAACGTCGGCCTCGAGGCGATGCGGAAGCGCGCCCGACGACTTGCCGTAGGTCTCGAAGAAGGCGACGGCTACTTGAGGTGAGCCGTCCTGATTTGCCGGCTCGAGCGCGAGCACGCCACGCCAGTACGCGCTCTCGACGGCCCCCTCCGTCCCAGGGTGGAGCGTAGCAAAGTTGGCCAGAAGACGATCGGCGTCAGCGTAACGACGCTCCGAGGCCGCCGCTTCAGCCTGCGCGAGCGTCTGCGGCCAGTCCGGTGCAGTCGGACCTGAGCCTTGGCCAATACGTCCCGCGATGCAGCCTTGCGCGACGAATAACCCGAGAATGGCCGAGCGCCTAACGGTTATTGCCCGCATGCCCCGGCAAATTCACACGGCCTCGACGGGCACGCGCTGTGGCCGCGACGTTCGGCGGCTGGTTCGCGTCGGCAACGCGATCGTAAATGTCGTCCCCACGCCGGGCGTGCTCTCGCACTGAATGGTTCCTCCGTGCGCCTCGACGATCGACTTGGCAATCGCGAGGCCTAGGCCAGTTCCCTTTGAACCCGCTACCTGATTATCGGCCTGGAAGAACTTATCGAAAATGTGAGGTAGCTGCTCGGCCGGTATGCCGGCTCCGGAGTCGCGCACCTCGATCTGGACCGAACCGTGGATCTCGTCGATCGAGAGATCGACTTCACCACCGTGCGGCGTGAACTTGAACGCGTTCGACAAGAGGTTGCCAAGGACCTCGTTCATGCGATCGGCGTCCCAGATTACCTCCGCCGGCAGTCCCTCGCCTCGGTGCACGACGAACCGAAGCGAGCGCTGCACCGCCAGGACGTGGAACGCCCGCTCGAGCTCGTCGAGGAACGACCCGAGCGCGACGCGTCGCAGATCGAGCTTGCCCCCGCCTGCCTCGAAGCGGCTCACGTCGAGCAACTGCTTCACCAGCCGCGCGAGCGCCTGGATCTGTGACTCGAGTGTTTGTAGCACCCCGCGCTGTTTGTCGCTGAGCGCGCCGTAGACGCCCTCGTCAAGAAGCTGGACATAGCCCTGGACGACATTGATCGGCGTTTTGAGCTCGTGAGACGCGACAGAGACGAACTCGGCCTTCAACTTGTCCAGCTCGGTGAGCTGCTTCGTCATCTCCTCGAAGCTCGCTGCGAGTCGTCCAAATTCGTCCCTGCGAGACGTAGAGAGAGGCAACTTATAGCCGAGGTTGCCGTTGGATACGGCTTCCATACCCTTCTCGAGCGCTCGCACCGGGCGTGCGATATTGCGGGTGAGCCAGACCCCGATGAGTGCCGCCAGGATCAGCGCCCCGATTTCGGCGAGCCCCGAGACGTTCTTGGCTCGGGAGATTTCGACGGCCGCCGACGCGACCCGCTCCGCGGTTCGTTGGCGTAAGTAGCGTTCCGCCTCGAGGACGCTGAGATCGGCGCCTCCGAGCGCCGGGACGAGATGGGTCTGCGAGATCTGTTCGGCTTCGTCGCGGTGGTCAGCAAGGGCGGCGGCGTACTCTTGCGGCGCCCAGGCCTCGATCTCCGCGATGTGCCGTGCGACATCATCCGCGGACTTGTCGAGGTTGAAGTTCTTCAGCGAGTCCGCAGTGGCGGCGACGATCTTCAGCTGTGCGTCCATCGTATCGCGCGTGCGTGCTTCGTGCACGAACAGCAACGCCGTCTCTGCGCGACGCAGCGCATTCAGGCCTTCTCGTAAGCGACCAAGGAGGAGAGACGCGGCGAACTCGTTGTCGCGCAGCGCGCGCGCGTCGCGGTGCAGCCGATCCATGGCCTGTACCGCGATCAACAGCGGTATAACGAGTATGAGCGCGATGGTGAGGAGGCCCACAATGAGCCTCGAGCGCAAAGTCATTTTTGCGGCGCGTTGGTCGGCATGAGTTAGTATCGCGACGTTGCAAGTCCGGCGCCGCGGCGCGGGTCACATCGTGGCGGGGTACAATTGCACAGCCGCCTCGTGTAGCGTACCTCGATCTTCCGTTCTCTTAAGCTTTTTCGAACACGCATCTCATGCACGATTACATACCGCGCATCGCCGATCTCCGCGATTACGTCGGCTCGACCGTGACGCTGCATGCGTGGGTGACGCACCTCAGGTCGTCCGGCAAAGTTGCGTTCGCCGTAGTACGCGACGGGACCGGGATTGCGCAAGCGGTCTTTGTAAAAACTGCGTTACCGGCGCCGGTTTGGGAGCGATTCGCATCGCTCACCTTGGAGACATCGGTCACAATTCGCGGCGAGGTGAAAGCGGACGCGCGTGCGCCAGGTGGATTCGAGATCTCCGTCGCCGATCTCGAGATTGTCGGTCCGAGCCCTCTCGACTATCCGATTCAGCCAAAGGAGCACGGCGTCGATTTTCTTCTCGACAATCGTCACTTCTGGCTTCGCAGCAATCGTCAGCGCGCGATCTTCACCGTGCGCAACGAAATCGAGCAGTCGATCCACGACTTCTTCTACGAGCGTGGTTTCCTCCGCGTCGACACGCCGATTCTGACCGCGGCGATCGGCGAACGGAGTGGTCTCTTCGACACCGATTACTTCGACGAAGGAAAGGCGTACCTCGCGCAGACCGGACAGCTGTACGGAGAAGCCGCTGCTGCGGCGTTCGGGAAGATCTACACCTTCGGTCCGACCTTCCGCGCTGAGAAATCCAAAACGCGCCGTCACCTCACCGAGTTCTGGATGATCGAGCCGGAGGTAGCGTGGTACGACTCCGCGGCGAATATGCGTCTTCAGGAGGATTTCGTCTCCTTCCTCGTGCAACGTGTGCTCGATCGCTGTAGCGAGTCGCTCAAGCTGCTCGAGCGCGACACCTCAAAGCTCGAAAGCGTGAAGGTTCCATTCGTTCGCCTCGACTACTCCGAGGCGGTGGAGATCGTGAAGAAGAAAGGAAGCACCACGAAATGGGGTGACGACCTTGGCGCCGAGGACGAAGCGCTCATCGTCGCCGACTACGATAAGCCTGTCTTCGTAATGAATTATCCAAAAGGCGCGAAGGCCTTTTACATGAAGGAAAATCCGGCAGATACGCGAACTGTGTTATGCGACGACTGTCTCGCGCCGGAAGGCTACGGTGAGATCATTGGCGGATCGCAACGCGAGGACGACTACGATCGACTCGTAAGGCGGATCAAAGAAGAGGGCCTCCCGCTCGACGCGTACGACTGGTACCTGGATCTGCGTCGATACGGGACGTTCGTGCACTCCGGCTTCGGCCTCGGTCTCGAGCGCACGGTCGCATGGATTTGTGGCTTGTCGCACATTCGCGAGGTGATTGCGTTCCCGCGGATGATGGCGAGGCTGAAGCCATAAACAGGTGCTAGGTCATAGGTGTTAGGTGCTAGAAGAAAAGCGCTAGCACCTAGCACCTATCACCTAGCACCTTCCTTTTTCACCTCGTCCCAAATTCGATCCAACTCTTCCAGGCCTGCTTCGCCAACGCGAATACCGCGCTCGGCAGCTAGCTCTTCGACACGCCGAAAGCGACGCGCGAATTTCACGTTCGCCCGATCGAGTGCGAGTGCCGGGTGCACGCCCGCCTTACGACACAGATTCACAACGGCGAATAAGAGATCGCCGAGCTCGTCCTCCAGCCGCTCATGGTGCTCGTCGTAGCGCGGCGCTGAGGCGCGAGTCGCGAGATCGGGACGCGTCGCGACCTCCTCGCACACTTCCTCGATCTCCTCTCTCACTTTCTCGATCGGCCCCCGAACATCCGGCCAGTCGAAGCCGACTCCCGCGGCTCGATCCTGCAGACGGAACGCACGGTGCAGTGAAGGGAGGTCAGCGGGTAAGCCGTCCACGATGCTTTCGCGTTTTCTCGCCTTCATCCGTTCCCACGGCTGCCGCGCGCCGTCGCCGTACAGATGCGGATGTCGTCCTTTCATTTTGGTGATAAAGGTCTCCGCAACATCATGAAAGTCGAACGAGCCGCGCTCTTCGGCGACGACGGAGTGGAAGAGCACCTGGAGCAGCAGGTCGCCGAGCTCCTCGCGCAACAGTTCGTTATTTCCAGCCCGAATTGCGTCATCTACTTCATAAGCTTCCTCGATCAGATAGGGACGCAGCGATTCGTGCGTCTGTGCAGCGTCCCATTCGCACCGACGACGCAGATCGCGCATCAGTGATAGCGTATCCTCAAGTGTCGGTTTCGCTTGCATGGCGTCCTCAGCTCCGGTATCCTTCACGACTCGCGAATCATAGCGCAATGGCAAGCCCACTGACACGCGCCTGGGTCGAAATCGACCTCGGCGCGTTGCTGCGAAACGGAGCGCGCGTCGCCGAGTTTTCCTCGGCGCGCCTGCTGCCGATGGTCAAGGCGGACGCATACGGACTCGGCGCGACGCGCGTCGCGTGTGCCTTGCACGAGCTCGATCCCTGGGGCTTCGGCGTTGCGACGGTCACCGAGGGTGACGAGCTACGACGCGCCGGTATTGAGCAACCCATTGTCGTATTCACTCCATTACTGATCGAAGAGTTCGATGCCGCGCGTCGCGCGCGCCTAACGCCGACGCTTGGCAGCGCCGAAGCCATTCGAGAATGGGGACGTGGTGGCCTTCCCTGGCATCTCGCGATCGACACCGGAATGAACCGCGCCGGCGTGTCGTGGCGAGACGTCGCGCAGCTCCACGCCGCCATCTCGGCTTCGCCGCCCCAAGGAGTGTTTACTCATTTTCATTCTGCCGAATGCGGCGACGGCTCGCGCGAGGAGCAGGAGCGTCGATTCACGAGGGTCCTCGCGAGCCTCCCGGTGCGCCCCGAGATGGTTCACGCCGAGAATAGCCCGGCCGTCGTGCGACGCGGAGTACACACGAAGGGATATTGGACCGTGGCGCGGCCGGGAATCTTCCTGTATGGAGTTGGTTCCGGCAACGAAGCGGAGATCGAGCCCGATGCCGTGGTGTCGGTACGCGCGCGTGTCGTCGACCTGCGTTCGATCGAAGCGGGCGATACGGTCAGTTATGGCGGGACGTTTCGCGCCGACTCACCGCGACGCATTGCGACGCTCGCCATCGGCTACGCCGACGGTTATCGGCGCGCGTTAAGCAACATTGGAACCGTGCTCGTGCGCGGGCAGCGCGCGCGCGTGGCTGGTCTCGTGACAATGGACATGACCATGATCGACGTGACGGACGTCGCCGTTCAGGTTGGCGACGTGGCCACGCTGGTCGGAAGCGACGGCGACGAGCAGATCACGGTCGCCGACGTCGCGGCGACGGCCAATCTCTCGCCTTACGAATTGCTGACCGGGCTGCGGTCGCGGCTGCCGCGTCGGTACGTGAGCGACAACGTACCCGCAGGCGATGAGTAAACGCGCAATCGTCATCATCCTCGATGGCGTCGGCATTGGTGCGGCGCCAGACGCCGCTGACTACGGCGACGTCGGCAGTGACACGCTGGGCAATCTCTCCCGCGCCGTCGGCGGATTCGAGCTACCTAATCTCGAGCGCGCCGGACTCGGCAACATCGCGCCGCTGGCGGGCGTTACTCGTGTCGACGCACCGGCCGGCGCATGGGGGATCATGGTCCCGCACTCAGCGGGCAAGGACAGCACAACGGGACACTGGGAGATCGCCGGCGTACAGCTCGTGCGTCCATTTCCAACGTACCCGAACGGATTTCCTTCATCGCTCCTGCAAGCGTTCGCTGCGAGCACAGGACGCGGCGTGATCGGCAATGTCACGGGGAGCGGAACGGCGATCATCGATCAGTTTGGCCCCGAGCACGAACGTACAGGTAAGTGGATTCTGTACACGTCGGCGGATTCGGTCTTTCAGGTTGCGGCACACGAAGGCGTCGTACCGCTCTCGGAGTTGTATTCCGCCTGCGAGATCGCTCGTGCGATGCTCGTTGCGCCGAATGACGTGTCGCGAGTGATTGCACGACCATTCGTCGGCTCGGCGGGAGCATATTCGCGCACGAAGAACCGGCGCGACTTTTCGATCCTGCCGCCTCGCGAAACACTGCTCGACGCGCTCGCAGTGGCCGGGATTCCCCGTACAGGAGTCGGGAAGGTGGACGATCTGTTCGCCGGCCGTGGGATCACATCTCAGCACACGGCGAGCAATGCGGACGGCATCGTTTGCATTCGAACGTGGATCGAGAAGGCCCAAAGTGGGTTGCTGTTTGGCAACCTTGTAGATTTCGACCAACAATTCGGGCACCGGAACGACATTCCGGGGTTCTATCAGGCGTTGCGCGAGTTCGACGCCGCCCTGCCGTCATTGCTGTCTGCCCTGCGAGAGGACGACCTGCTGTTCATCACCGCCGACCACGGAAACGATCCAACCACGCCGTCAACGGATCATGCGCGTGAGTGCGTGCCCCTGCTTGCCTTGGGGCCGCGCGTTTCCGCCGTAACGATCGGCCGGCGCGAGACCTTCGCGGACCTCGGCGCTACAATCGCCGAGTGGTTCTCGGTCTCGTTTGCTGGTCCTGGCACGTCCGTTCTCCCGAGGCTACTGGCTGCATAAATGACAAGCGATCAGTCGTCAATCGTCGACGCGCAGGCCGACCGCGTCATGACGATGCTTCGCGAGCGTGCCCTTGGCGCCATGGCGCGGGCGTATGCGCCGTACTCCCACTTCCGGGTTGGCGCGGCCCTCCTTGCTACGGACGGCAGCGTCACCGAAGGATGCAACGTCGAGAATGCGTCGTTCCCGGCCGGCATCTGCGCGGAGCGCAGCGCCATCGCGGCGGCGGTCGCGCGTGGCAATCGGGCATTCGATTCGATCACGATCGCAACCGAAGCCGAAGAGCCAACACCGCCTTGCGGCATCTGCCGCCAGGTGCTCGAAGAGTTCTCACCACACCTCCTCGTGGTCAGTGTCACGAGTGAGGGACGCGAAGCGCGCTGGACGCTCGATGAGCTGCTCCCGCGCGCGTTTACCCCAAAGTCTTTGGACCGGCGATGAACCGGAGATTCAATTTGCGTGCTCCCTGGGTTTCACGAATGCTCATGCTCTGCGGCTTCGCGGCCGCCGTGACGGTCGCGGCGTGCGGCGAGAAGCTGGAATCGGGAGCAGGGTGTCCCATTCTCTGTCCGACGCCCGACGTGCAGCTCAAGGATACGACGGTCGAAGCGATTGCCATCGACTCGAGCTTGGCCGGCTTCCCGGTGATCGGCGAGGAACAGCCGCTGTTGCTCGCCGCGCGCGGCGACACGCTCGACACGCGCGTCATCTTCCGATTCGACTCGATCAGCAAGTCGTATCCACACCCGAGCGCGCCGGCCGACTCCTTCGTCAACCATATCGACAGCGCGATGATCCGCGTCGTGCTGGACACGACGACCGTTGCTGGCGTGCCGGGATTGCCAACCAATCCGGTCACCGTCGAGATGTACGACGTCGGCGACGCCGCGAGCGATACGGTGGCCGCTGACTATCTGCCGCTGTTCAATCCGAGCCGGCTGATCGGCACGAAGACGTTCGCGCCGGAGTCACTCGCGAAGGACACGCTGAACCTGCCTCTCGCGCCGGCGACGGTGCTTCAGAAAATCGTTTCCGGTAGTCGTCTGCGCGTCGGTCTCCGGCTGGTCTCGGGCACGTCGACGCAGTTACGTATTGAATCATCGACGGTGACTGGAGCGACGCTGCGCTTCAAGCCGGCGTCGGACACCGCGGTGAACGTTGCACTCCTGTCGCAGACGCCGACCGATACCTCGCTCGCGACGCTGCGGACCGATCTCGAGGACTACGTAATCACCGCGAAAAACCTCGCAACGCGGCAGCCCAACACGATCGCGATGGGCGGGTTTCCCGCGAATCGCACGTACATGCGCTTCGACTTGCCGTCGCGCATCGTGGATTCCTCGACGGTGGTGCGCGCGACGCTGTTTTTGACGCAGTACCCCATGCGCAACAGCGCGAATGCAACCGACTCGATTGCCATTTATCCCTTCACGATCACGGCCGGTACCGTACTTACCGACATACCGCGCCTGATGCGGTTGGTGAACGTGAACACGCTCGCGACGGACTCGCTACGCGTCGTGCCTTCGGACTCCGGTTCGCGGCGAATGGAGCTCGTTGGGGTCGTCCGCCTCTGGAAGAACACGAAGGCCGAGGCGACCCAGCGCGCGCTCATCATGGTCGTGAACAACGAAGGCTCAAACCCGGCGATTGCCGCCTTTTGGTCGAGTGAGGCGGGTGACGCGTTGCGGCCTCGATTGCAACTGACCTACGTTCCTCGTGTCACCCTGGGGCTCCCATGACGCGGTACTTCGCGCGTAGTCGCCTGCGAGCGGATTTGAACAAGCTTATAATAAGCGCAGCGATCGCAGTTGCGATCGCTGCCGCGCCCGTTTCTGTCCGTGCGCAGTCGAACCTGAGCAGCCAAGGCCTCGGTTATGCTCCGGGCCAGGTCAGCACGCGCGCCGAGGGCGCCGGCGGCGCTCTCGGTGAGATCGATCCGCTCTCGCTCATCAATCCGGCAGCGCTTTCGTTCATCGGCACGACGACGCTCTTTTTCCAGATCGAGCCGGAGTATCGAAGCGTCGTCGTCGGCACGGCGACGGACAACACGACGACCGCGCGATACCCGCTCTTTGCCGCAATCATTCCTCTCGGCTCCGACTGGGTCGTTGGCGTCACCTCGGCAACGATGCTCGATCGGACCTGGACGACGACGGTCGACAGCAACATTGTCATCGCGCCTGACACCGTCGCCTCGACGTTCATCGCCGGATCGAGCGGATCGATCAACGACCTGCGGCTCGCCGTTGCCTGGTCGCCTAACACGTACGTGCGACTCGGACTCGGCGGACACCTGATGAGCGGCAGCGATCGCGTGTTTGTCGGGCGCACCTTTACGAACAATGCGGCGTTTGGAAACTTCGCGGACAGCACGACCATCGGCTTCGATGGCGGTGCGGTATCCGGTGGTGTCGAGCTCATTGCGCCGAAATGGGCGATCGCGTCGGCTTCTTTCCGAAAGGGCGGTATGCTCAACGCCACGCGCAACGACACCGGGCTCGCGCACGCTCGCGTGCCCGACCGTCTCGGTTTCTCGCTGGCATGGATCGGCATTGCCGGGACGGAGATCGCCGCGCGCTCTACCTACGACAAATGGTCCTCGTTGAAGGGGCTCACGCCTGGCGTCGCGCAGCCGGTGGACGCGTGGGATAACAGCATCGGCGCGGAGGTTGCCGGTCCTCACCTCGGCGGCGGTCAGCCGTTGATGCTGCGGCTTGGCGGACGGTGGCGTACTTTGCCTTACGGCGCTGGCCCGACGAATGAAAAAGTGAACGAGAAGACATTCAGCGCCGGGTTGGGAGCCGCGTTCGGCGGAGGACGCGTCATCACTGACCTCGCGATTCTTCACTCCGATCGCACTGCGAACATCGGTATCAATGAACGCGCATGGACGTTGAGCATCGGCTTGGGCGTTCGACCCTGACGGATCAGCGGCAGGTGGAGAACAACGGTCCTCCTCCCGATGCGCCGCTGATTCTCGTCGCCGATGACGTGCCGGCGAACGTGGAGCTGCTCTTCGATCAGCTCCACGTCCTCGGCTTTCGCGCCATTCCGGCGTACGACGGCCCATCGGCGTTGAAGGCGTGCTTCGAGAGCAAGCCTGACCTCTGCATCCTCGACGTGTCGATGCCAGCCGGTGATCTCGGCTGCGACGATCGATCGACGGGATTCGAGGTTTGCCGTCGCATCAAGCGCGATCCACGTACGAAGAACATTCCAGTCATTTTCGTCACCGCGCTGAACGACACAACCGATCGGGTGAAGGCGATCGAGGCGGGCGGCGACGACTTCCTCACGAAGCCGCACAATCGGCTGGTCCTCGGCGCGCGTGTGCGAAGTTTGCTGAAGCTCAAGGCCGCGACCGACGCGCTCGAGGAGAGTCTGCGAAAGCAACGCGAGCTACAAAAGATGCGCGACGATCTGATGAAGATGATCGTGCACGACCTCAAAACGCCGCTGACATCCGTGCTCGCAACGATGGAGATGTTGCTCGACGGCGACTTCGGCTCGCTTGTCGTCGAGCAGCGCAAAGCGGTCGGAGACGCCGAGAGCAAGGCGGAGGATCTGCTCGCGCTCATCAACGACGTCCTCGAGGTGTCCCGCATCGAGGAGGCCGAGCTCACACTCGATCTACAGCCGATCGCGCCCGCCGCGCTGCTCACCGAGATCGAGCACGAATGGGAGGTTCGCTTTCAGCAGGAGGGCGCCCAAGCCACGGTCGATGTCGCCGACGACGCGCCGGTGTTCGAGGCCGATAAGGAACTGCTCAAGCGCGTGCTGAACAATCTCGTTCAGAACGCCGTGACGCATTCCGCGCAAGCGGTGAAGATCCAATTCAAGGCGCAAAGGGACGGCGATGGCGTGCTATTTACCATCTCCGACAACGGGCCGGGGATTCCGCCGCAGTACCACGAGGTAATCTTTCGCAAGTTTGAACGAGTGAAGACGCAGGGAGTGCCCCGTACGCGCAGCTCCGGCCTCGGCCTCGCATTCTGTAAGCTGGTCGTCGACGCGCATGGCGGCCGCATCTGGGTGCAGAGCGCGGAGGGCCAGGGAAGCGCCTTCCATTTCACCTTGCCGCTCAAGCCGCCGCAGCGCGTCGTGCGCGTGTCGGGCGGTTCGCTCACCGGCTAGTACACGCAGCCACATGCGCGTGTACTTGCGAACGTTCGGCTGCCGCGCGAACCACTATGACAGTGAGACCGCGCGCGCGATGATCGAGCGGGCGGGACATGCCATCGTCAGCGACGTTCGTGAGGCGGACATGGCCGTGTTCAACAGCTGCGCCGTCACTGCTGAAGCCGAAGCGGATCTCCGGAGTGCAGTCCGTCGCGCCGCGCGATCGCGCCCGGAACTTCGCAGCGTGGTCATGGGTTGCGCTGCCGG